>VBDL01000830.1:0-1337 GCA_005884255.1 Betaproteobacteria bacterium
CTGGTGGCACGCCGACCGTTGTCGTTCCCGGTCAGCCTGCTGCTGGCGCTGCTGCGCAAGAAGCTCGCGGAGTTCGACGCCAGCGGCAGCGACACGCGGTTGATCCTCTCGCGCGACGACGTGGCCGAGATGGTTCGCGTCTTTTTGCCCGAAGGCAGCAACGAAACGCGGCTGATCGACCAGGTCGACACCCACCTCAACCGCATCGCCGACCTCGGCTTCGTGCGCCGCCTGCGCGGGCAGGACCAGATGATCGAGGTGCAGCGCATTCTCAAGGCATTCGTCGATGCGCAATGGCTGGCGCAGTTCGACGAGCGCCTGGCCGCCTATCGTGTGCAACTGATGGCACCGTCCGATGAAGCATGAATCCCTGAGCCTGGACTTCATCGCCGACGAGCAGCTCGCCGGCTTTCGGCTGCAGCGGCTCGAGGTGTTCAACTGGGGCACGTTCGACGGCCGCGTCTGGGCGCTGCGCGCCGACGGCCGCAACGCGCTGCTCACCGGCGATATCGGCTCGGGCAAGTCCACGCTGGTCGATGCGGTGACGACGCTGCTCGTGCCGGCGCACCGCGTCGCCTACAACAAGGCCGCCGGCGCCGACGCGCGCGAGCGAACGCTGCGCTCGTACGTGCTCGGGCACTACAAGTCGGAGCGCAGCGAGTTCGGTGGCGCGGGTCGCCCGGTGGCCTTGCGCGATCATGGCAGCTACTCGGTGATTCTCGGCGTGTTCCAAAACGCCGGCTATGACCAGACGGTGACGCTGGCGCAGGTGTTCTGGCTCAAGGAGCCGCACGGCCAGCCGACCCGCCTCTTCGCAGTGGCCGAACGCGCGCTGTCGGTCGCTGGCGACTTTGCCGAATTCGGCGTCGACGTGGCGGCGCTGCGCAAGCGGCTGCGCGGCGCGGGCGTCGACGTGCATGAGAGCTTTCCGCCCTATGGCGCGCAGTTCAGGCGCCTGTTCGGCATCAAGAACGATCAGGCGCTGGAGCTCTTCCATCAGACGGTGTCGATGAAGTCGGTGGGCAACCTCACCGACTTCGTGCGCAGCCACATGCTCGAACCGTTCGACGTGGCGCCACGCATGCAGGCGCTGATCACGCACTTCGATGACCTGCACCGCGCGCACGAGGCGGTGCTCAAGGCCAAGCGGCAGGTGGAGCTGCTGACGCCGCTCGTCGCCGACTGTGCGCGCCACGACGAGCTGCTGGCGCAGACTGAAGCGTGGCGAGTGTGCCGCGAAGCGCTGCGTCCGTACTTTGCGCAGCACAAGGCAGAGCTGCTCGACAAGCGCATCGGGCATCTGGACGAAGAGCTGAAGCGACACGAGAGCCAGATCG
>VBDL01000830.1:1539-2956 GCA_005884255.1 Betaproteobacteria bacterium
AGCGCGAAGCTGCGGTGCAGAACGAGCTGACCGAATTCAAGGTCGCCTTTGCGCAGGGGCGACAGGAGCACGAGGCGCTTGTCGAAGAAATCCACAGCCTGAAGGCGCGGCGCAGCAACATCGAGGCGCATCAGATCGCGATGCGCGCCGCCTTGTGCGAGGCGCTGCACCTGCGCGAGGCCGACATGCCGTTCGCCGGCGAGCTGATCCAGGTGCGCGAAGACGAGCGCGATTGGGAAGGCGCGGCCGAGCGGCTGTTGCGCAACTTCGGCCTGTCGCTGCTGGTGCCGGATGATCACTACGCGAAGGTGAGCGACTGGGTCGACCGCACGCAGCTGAAGGGCCGGCTCGTCTACTTCCGCGTGCGCCCGGCGCGCCGCGACGCGCCGACCTTGCATCCTGATTCGCTGGTGCACAAGCTCACGGTCAAGCCCGATTCGCCTTTCTACGCCTGGCTCGAGCGTGAGGTGGCCCATCGGTTCGACGTCGCCTGCTGCAGCAGCGGCGAGCAGTTTCGCCGCGAGACGCGCGCGATCACGCGTGCCGGGCAGGTCAAGGCGCCGGGTGAGCGCCACGAAAAGGACGACCGCCACCGCCTCGATGATCGCAGCCGATATGTGCTCGGCTGGAGCAACGAAGCCAAGATCGCGGCGCTGCAGGCCAAGGCGCGCACGCTGGAGTCGCGACTGGGCGAGATCGGCGGCCGCATCGCGGCCTTGCAGAAGGAGCAGCAGTCGGCGCGCGAGCGGGTGCAAGCGCTCTCCAGGCTGGAGGAGTACCGCGACTTCGCCGACCTGGACTGGAAGTCGGCGGCCGCGGAGATCGAGCGCTTGCAAGACGAGAAGCGGGCGCTGGAAGCCGCTTCCGACGTGCTGCAAATGCTGGCCGAACGTTTGAAGGCGCTGGAATCGGATTGGGTGGCGACCGCCCGCACGCTGAAGGAGCGCGAGCGCGAGCAGGCGCAGGCGGCGCTGAAGAAGGAGCAGGCGCAAGCGCTGCTCGAACAGGCCCGCGCGGTGCTGCGGGATGGCCTTGCGGCGCATGCGGCGCACTTCGAGACGATCGAGTGGGCGCGCCTCGAGGCGCTGGGCGAACACCAGTTGAGCGTGGAATCCTGCGACAACCGCGAGCAGGACATGCGCAAATGGCTGCAGGACCGCATCGACGCCGAGGACAAGAAGCTCGCCCGGCTGCGCGAAAAGATCGTCAAGGCGATGGCCGAGTACAAGGACGCCTTCAAGCTCGACACGCAGGAGGTGGACGCCAGCGTCGAAGCGGCCTTCGAGTACCGCGCGATGCTCGAGCGGCTGAACGCCGACGACCTGCCGCGCTTCGAGGCGCGCTTCAAGGAGCTGCTCAACGAGAACACGATCCGGGAGGTCGCCAACTTCCAGTCGCAGCTCGCGCGCGAGCGCGA
>VBDL01000093.1 GCA_005884255.1 Betaproteobacteria bacterium
TACGAGATCAAGCTGCCCGCGTGGCGCGCGCAGTTCGTCGGCAAGGACGCGCACAGCGCGCTGCGCGTCGGCGAGGACATCGCCAACGTCAGCGGTGCGACGCTGAGCTGCACGCACGTCACCGACGGCGTGCGCCGCATCGTCGCCATGGTGGAGCGGCTGCGCACCAGCGGCCGGCTGTAGTGCGCCGCGCCAAGCCCTGGCTGGGCACGCTGGTGAGCATCGACGTCGACGGCGTCGACGAGGCCCGCTTCATCGAGGCGAGCGATCGGGCCTTCGCGCGCGTTGCCGCGATCCACGCGGCGATGAGCTTTCATGAGGCGAGCAGCGACCTGCGTGCAATGGCGCGCGCCCGAGCCGGAGACACGCTGCCATTGCACGCCGAGACCTGCGCCGTGCTGCAGCTCGCGCTGGCCTTCGAAACGCAGAGCGGCGGCGCCTTCAATGCCTGCTGCGCGGCGACCCTGGTGGCTCGTTCACTGCTTCCCGCGCCCGACGATGCCTCACCCCCGCAAGCGAGCACGCTGGCCGAAGCGATCGAGCTGTTGCCCGATGATCGCGTGCGTGTGCTGCGCCCAGCCTGGATCGATCTCGGCGGCATCGCCAAGGGCTACGCCGTCGATGCCGCCGTCGAAGAACTGCAGCGCGCCGGCGTGCAAGCGGGCCTCGTCAACGCCGGCGGCGACCTGCGGGCCTTCGGCGGGCATCGCACGACGGTCCACGTGCGCGATCCGCGCTCGCCCACGCTCGCGCTACCTGTGGCCGAGTTGCAGGACCTGGCCTGCGCGACCAGCGCCTGGTCCTTGACAGCACCCGCGTCGCGGGCCGCGCACGTGGTGGGCACCCTCGGAGACAATGTGCCGATGTCCGTGACCGTCTTCGCCCCTTCGTGCGCCGCCGCCGATGCGCTGACCAAGGTCGTGTGGCTGCGCGGCGAGGCCGCCGTCGATCTGCTGCGCGCCCACAACGCGCACGCGCTGGTGCTGCACGAGGACGGCAGCGCACACCGCCTGTGAAACGCCTGCACGTCCTGCGGCCTGCGCGCCAGCATCTGCATCGCCATGGCGCACCGCGCTTGCAGCCGCTGGGCATGCGCCCGCCGCGCTGGCAGCGCTGGTCGGTGCACGCCAGCGTGCTCGCGTTGCTGGCCACGGGAGCGTTGTGGCTGGTTGCGCATTTCCTGCTGCGTGCGCCATCCGGCGATGGCCTTCCGCACCCGCTCGAGCCCTGGGCCCTGCGGCTGCACGGCATCGCGGCCTACGCCTTCATCGCGGTGCTCGGCTCGATGAGCGCGATACACATCGCGCTCGGCTGGCGAGCCCGGCGCAATCGCGGCAGCGGTGGCAGCTTCATCGCCGCCGCCGTGCTGTTGGCCTTCAGCGCGCTCGCGCTGTACTACGGGCCAGAGTCAACGCACGCGCCGACCAGCGTGCTTCATTGGGTGGTCGGTCTTGCGCTGCTGCCACTGCTGTGGATGCACGCCTCGCGCGGCGGCGCGCTCGGCACACAGGCACCGCAGTCATTGCACGACGAGCAGCCCGCCGCGGCGGCCTTGGCCGCGCGGCCTCGCCACTTGGCCCACCAGCCGCGCAACACGAAGGCCGCACTGCCCGCGACCGCAAGCCCGGTGAGGGCGAGTTCGATGGCGTGATAGGTGCTCATCGCGATCCTTCCTCAGGCCCAGGCCAGCGCGATGCGGTAGACGATGAACGCCGTTGCATAGGCGAGTGCGAACAGGCTCGCCGCCGACGCGGCCATCACCTTCCACGAGCCGGTCTCGCGGCGAATCACCGCCATTGTCGACACGCACATCGGCGCCGCGACGTACCAGGCCAACAGCGACAGCGCGGTCGGCAGTGACCACTGTGCGCCGATCAGCGGCGCCAGCTGCGCTGCGGCGTTGTCGCCACTGGCCGACAACGCGTAGACCGTGGCCAGCGAGCCCACAGCCACCTCGCGCGCTGCGAGGCCCGGGACCAGCGCAATGCAGATCTGCCACGTGAAGCCCAGCGGCGAGAAGACGAGCTCCAGTCCGCGGCCGAGCCAGCCGGCGAAGCTGTGCGCAATCGGTGCCTCCGTGCTGCCTACCGGCGGCGCCGGGAAGCTGGCGAGGAACCACAGCAGCACCATCAGCGGCAGGATGATCGTGCCCACGCGGCGCAGGAAGATGCGCGCCCGCTCGACGAGACCGATGGCGACGTCGCGCGGATGGGGGCGGCGGTACGACGGCAGCTCGAGCAGCAGCGCATGCTCGGAGCGGTCGCGCTTGAGCAGCTTCAACAGATAGGCCACGGCCACGGCGCTGACGATGCCGGCGGCGTACAGCGCGAACAGGACCACGCCCTGCAGGTTGAACAGCCCTGCCACCTCGCCCTGAGGGATGAAGGCAGCGATCAGCAGCGCATACACCGGTAGGCGCGCCGAGCAGGTCATCAGCGGCGCGACGAGGATGGTGGCCAGGCGATCCCGCGGGTCGGCAATGCTGCGCGTGGCCATGATGCCGGGCACGGCGCAGGCGAAGCTCGACAGCAGCGGAATGAACGAACGACCGGTGAGCCCGGCTCCGACCATGAAGCGATCGAGCAGCACGGCGGCGCGCGGCAGGTAGCCCGATTCCTCGAGCACGAGGATGAAGAAGAAGAGGATCAGGATCTGCGGCAGGAACACGATCACGGCGCCGGCGCCGGCGATCACGCCGTCGACCAGCAGGCTGCGCAGGGGCCCTGCGGGCAGCACGGCCGCGACGAACTGGCCACTCTGCGCAACACCCACCTTGATGCCGTCCATGACCGGCGTGGCCCACGAGAACACCGCCTGGAACATCAGGAACATCGTCAGCGCGAGGATCGCGAGGCCCCACACCGGATGCAGCACGACGCGGTCGATCGCGTCGTCGATCGCCGCGGTGGCTCGCGGCATCTGTACTGCGGCCTTCAGCAGGCGATGCACCTGGGCATGGAGGTTCTCTGGCGCTGCCGCTGCAGGCGCGGCAATGGTGCCCGCCACATCGAGTGCGCCGAGCAGCGCGTCGACGCCGTCGCGGCGCACGGCCACGGTCTCGATCACCGGCACGCCGAGCTCGCGCGCGAGCAGCGCGGTGTCGATGCGCATGCCTCGGCGCGCCGCAGCGTCCATCATGTTCAGCGCCACCAGCATCGGCCGGCCGAGCGCACGCAGCTCGAGGATGAAGCGCAGATGCAGTCGCAGGTTCGTCGCATCCGCCACGCACACCAGCACGTCGGGCGGCACCTCGCCTGATGGCATGCGGCCATGGCAGATATCGCGCGTGATGGCTTCGTCGGGGCTCACCGCGGCCAGGCTGTAGGCACCGGGCAGGTCGAGCACGCGCACCGCGCGCCCGGCCGGCGTGATGAAGCGGCCTTCCTTGCGCTCGACCGTCACGCCGGCGTAGTTGGCCACCTTCTGGCGGCTGCCGGTGAGGCGGTTGAACAGCGCCGTCTTGCCGCAGTTCGGATTGCCGACCAGCGCGATGTGCAGTGGAAGCGCGTCGCTCATGACTCGTTGGCGTGCAGCAACACGCGATGGGCTTCCGCATGGCGCAGTGCGAACCGGGTCGAGCCCACCAGCACCACCAGGGGCTCGCCGCCCAGAGGCCCGGTGGCCACCACGCGCACCGGCTCGCCGGGCACGAAGCCCAGTGCCTCGAGGCGCTGCGCGATCGGGTCGATCGCGCTGTGGTGTTCGACGCCGGCCACCACGCCCGCACTCCCGCGCTGCGACGCGCTCAGGCGTCGGGTGACGAAGGGTTCATCGCGGTGGCTCATCGTGCGGCAGCGGCTAAGCGGCGGAGGCCGCAAACCGGTGGCGCGATGATACGCCAATAAGAATCACTTGTATTTAGATTCGCCGGCGATGCAATCGATGTGCCTGCCGCATCCCTCAAGTGAGGCAGTGCCTGCGCTTGCCTTTCTCGCAATGATGGCTCGTCACTTGAGGAGATGGACATGCTCAATGACATCGAAGACAGGGTCGACTCATCGATATGCCACAGCGCCTCGGCGCCCCCCATCGAGATTCCGGTGGGCTACGTCGGCCCGGTGGTGCTGCCGGGCAACGGGCGGCTGGTGTGGTGGACCGGCCGCGTGGCGATCGGGCTGAGGCATCAGCCGAGCCGCTGCGAAACGACCACCGAATCCGCACTGTGGGTGCAGCGTCTGATGCTGGGTGAAGGCCACCACGCCATCGCCGCGTAGCGCAGGCGCCACGCACAAACGCCAACGGCACCCGAGGGTGCCGTTGGCGTTGAATATGGTGGGTGGTACAGGGATCGAACCTGTGGCCCCTGCCGTGTGAAGGCAGTGCTCTACCGCTGAGCTAACCACCCGGGGTAAGCCGGCGATTATGCCATAAGCGAGCGCCACAGCGTCTTGCCGCCGCTGGCCTTGTCGAGATCGACGAGCAGCGCATCGTGCGCGCTGCGCTCTTCATCGGTGGCCAGCAGCACGGGCAGCGTGAACGCGCTCAAGTCGATGGCCTCGGCCAGCAGCGCGGACGGGCCTTGCGCCTCGATCGCGTCGATCGCCAGCGAGTCCTGCCCGCGCGTCATGCGGATGTAGACCTCGGCGAGCAGCCCGGCATCGAGCAGCGCGCCGTGCAGGCTGCGGTTGGAGTTGTCGACCTCCAGCCGTCTGCATAGTGCGTCGAGCGAGTTCGACTTGCCGGGGAACATCTCGCGCGCCATCGTGAGGCTGTCCGTGATGCGCGCGGCGTAGCGCGGGAACGGGCCGCGGTCCAGTCGACGCAACTCCTCGTTCAGAAAGCCGACGTCGAAGCTCGCGTTGTGGATGATGATCTCGGCACCGTCCAGGTATTCGATCAGCTCGTCGGCGATCGCCGCAAAGAGCGGCTTGTCGGCGAGGAACTCGTCGGTCAGGCCGTGCACCTTCACTGCGTCTTCGTGGTTGGCACGCTCGGGGTTCAGATAGAAGTGCTTGTTCTCGCCGCTCAGTCGGCGGTTCACCATCTCGACGCAGCCGATCTCGATGATGCGATCGCCCGATTCGGGGCTCAGGCCGGTGGTCACGGTGTCGAGGAAGATCTGTCGCATCGCGCGATCCTACCGGCTCGCGGCCGCACGCCGGCCGGCCCACCACCAGATCAGTGCGCCGATCGCAATCATCGGCAGGCTCAGCCACTGGCCCTGGCTGAGGTTCAGCGCCTGCAGGCCGAGGAAGGCGTCGGGTTCGCGAAAGTATTCGGCGATGAAGCGGAACACACCGTAGCCGAACATGAAGGCGCCCGAGATGCGCCCGGTCGGATGCTCGCGCCGTGCGTACCACCACAGCAGCACGAAGAGCAGCACGCCCTCGAGGCCGAACTGGTACAGCTGCGACGGGTGGCGCGGCAGCGTCGGGTCATCGGACTGCGGGAACACCATCGCCCACGGCAGCGACGGGTCGGCCGCGCGACCCCACAGCTCGCCGTTGATGAAGTTGCCGATTCGCCCGGCGGCCAGCCCCGTTGGCACGCAGGGCGCGATCAGGTCGGTGACTTCGAAGAAGCGCCGGCCGCGCTGCCAGGCAAACCAGGCCATCGCGGCCAGCACGCCGAGCATGCCGCCGTGGAACGACATGCCGCCCTTCCACACCTGCAGTACCTCGGTCAGATGCGTCGCGTAGTACTCCGGCTTGTAGAACAGCGCATAGCCCAGGCGCCCGCCGACGACCACGCCGAGCACGCCATAGAAGAGCATGTCCTCGACGTCGCGGCGCGTCCATCCGGCGCGCTCGTACCACGGCTTGCGCACGCGAAGCGTGGCCAGCCACAGGAACAGACCGAAGGCGACGAGGTAGGTCAGCCCATACCAATGGACTTTCAGCGGCCCGAGTGAGAACGCAATCGGGTTGAACTGGGGATGCACGAGCATCAACGATCTCCTTGCTTCGCGCGCGATTGTGCCTGCGGCCGCAACTGGCGTTGCACGTGCTGCACGAAGCGTTGCACGACCGGCGGCGCGCCTTCGCGCCACAGCAGGCTGGTCTCGCAGGCCAGCGAAGCGCGCGCGACGTGGCGGTATTCAACTCCCGGGCGCTGCAGCCGCGTCACCGACTCCGGCACCCAGGCCACGCCCATGCCGGCCGACACCAGGTTCACGATGGTTTGCATTTGAATGGCTTCCTGCGCGATGCGCGGCGTTGCGCCGTGGTCACGGTAGAACGACAGCACGGCATCGAACAGCGACGGCGCGATCTCGCGCGGAAAGATCACCAGCGGATCGTCCAACACATCGGCCAGGCGCAACGTGCGGCGCGCCACCGCCGCGTGGCCGGCAGGCAGGGCCAGCACCAGCGGCTCGCGCAGCACGAGCCGGCTGGCGAATCCCGGCGGCGCCGCGCCCGGCGCATGCAGCACGAAGCCGGCGTCGATCTCGTCGGCGTCGAAGGCCTGCAGCTGCACGTCGAGCGTCGCTTCGCGCAGCTGCAGGCTCACATCGGGGTGCGCCTCGCGAAAGCCGCGCAGCCACTCGGGCAGCGGCCCATAGGCGATGCTGGATACAAAGGCCAGACGCAATCGCCCGCTCAAGCCCTCGGCGGCCGCATGCACGAGCCGCGGCAGCTCGTCGGCCGCCTTCAACAGCCGTCGGGCCTGCTCCAGCAGCGCCGCGCCGGCCGGCGTGAGCGCCACCGAGCGGCGGGTTCGCTCGAACAGCGCCGCCTGCAGCGTGCTCTCGAGGCTGCGGATGGCCTGCGTCAGCGGCGGCTGCGTCATGTGCAGGCGGCGCGCCGCGCGGCCGAAATGCAGCTCCTCGGCGACGGCGACGAATTGGCGCAGCGGGCGCAGCTCGATCATTGATATGCGGCGTGAATCAATACGAAGCCATAAATATATTGGACTGCGGCGAAGTCGCAGCGGGATACTTTGCGCTGCATTCGCAGGAGACAGCCCCATGAGCTTCAACCGCCGTTCGAAGAACATCACCGAAGGCGTGGCGCGCGCGCCCAACCGCTCGATGTATTACGCGCTCGGCTATACCGAGGGCGACTTCGGCAAGCCGATGATCGGCGTGGCCAACGGCCACTCGACGATCACGCCGTGCAACTCCGGCCTGCAGCGCCTGGCCGATGCGGCGGTCGAGGGCCTGAAGGCGGCCGGCGCCAACCCGCAGATCTTCGGCACGCCGACGATCTCCGACGGCATGGCCATGGGCACCGAGGGCATGAAGTACAGCCTGGTGTCGCGCGAGGTGATCGCCGATTGCGTGGAGACCTGCGTCGGCGGCCAGTGGATGGACGGCGTGGTCGTCATCGGCGGCTGCGACAAGAACATGCCCGGCGGTCTCATGGGCATGCTGCGCGCCAACGTGCCGGCGATCTACGTCTACGGGGGCACCATCCTGCCCGGCCACTTCAAGGGTCAGGAGCTCAACATCGTCAGCGTGTTCGAGGCGGTAGGCCAGTACAGCGCCGGCAAGATGAGCGACGAGGATTTCTGCGGCATCGAGCGCAACGCCATTCCCGGCCCGGGCTCGTGCGGCGGCATGTACACCGCCAACACGATGAGCTCGGCCTTCGAGGCGCTGGGCATGAGCCTGCCCTACTCGTCCACCGAAGCCAACGTGCATGAGGAGAAGGTGGTCAGCACACGCGAGGCGGCGCGCGTACTCGTCGACGCGGTGAAGCAGGACCTGAAGCCGCGCGACATCGTCACCAAGAAGAGCATCGAGAACGCGGTGGCCGTGATCATGGCCACCGGCGGTTCCACCAACGCGGTGCTGCACTTCCTGGCCATCGCGCACGCGGCCGGCGTCGAGTGGACGATCGACGACTTCGAGCGCATTCGCAAGAAGGTGCCCGTGCTGTGCGACCTGAAGCCCAGCGGCAAGCATCTGGCGGTAGACCTGCACCAGGCCGGCGGCATTCCGCAGGTGATGAAGATCCTGCTGAAGGCCGGCCTCATCCATGGCGACTGCATCACCATCACCGGCAAGACGGTGGCCGAGAACCTGGCCGGCGTGCCCGACACACCGCGCTCCGACCAGGACGTGATCCGCCCGCTCGCCGCGCCGATGTACGACGAGGGCCACCTCGCGATCCTGCGCGGCAACCTGTCGCCCGAGGGCTGCGTGGCGAAGATCACCGGACTGAAGAACCCGGTGATGACCGGACCGGCACGCGTGTTCGACGACGAGCAATCGGCGCTGGCCGCCATCATGGCCAACCAGATCAAGGCGGGCGACGTGATGGTGCTGCGCTACCTCGGCCCCAAGGGCGGGCCCGGCATGCCGGAGATGCTCGCGCCCACCGGCGCGCTGATCGGCCAGGGCCTGGGCGAGAGCGTGGGCCTGATCACCGACGGGCGCTTTTCCGGCGGCACCTGGGGCATGGTGGTCGGCCACGTGGCACCCGAGGCCTATGAGGGCGGCACGATCGCACTGGTGCAGGAGGGCGACTCCATCACCATCGATGCGCACAAGCTGCTGCTGCAACTCAACGTGAGCGACGCCGAGATCGCGCGCCGCCGCGCCGCGTGGCAACGCCCGGCGCCACGCTACACGCGCGGCGTGCTGGCGAAGTTTGCGAAGAATGCATCGAGCGCCAGTTCCGGCGCCGTGCTGGACAAATTCGAGTAAGCGGAAAAGCCTACTTCTTCTTTTCCGTCGGCTCGTGGGAATCGGGGTCGAACTGGCTCGACAGGCGGCTGTGGTGGAACACGCTGTCGCGCACCTCTTCCTTGTTGCGCTCGCGGACCTTCGTGCGCTCGCCCTCCACCTTCGCGGCCAGGCGCTTGCGCACGTCTTCGGCCGCGCGTTCGCGGCGTGAGTTGGGGCGCTTGATACCGAGCGACTCCAGGGCCTTGTTGCGCCGATCGGCCTTCTTCTGCTCCATCTTGCGCATCTGCTCTTTCTGCGTGAAGCCCATGGAGTCGGACCAGGCCCACCAGACGATGGCCAGAGGGAAAGGCGACAGCACCACCCACCACGACCAGCCGGCCACCGAGCCGAAGTCGGCGACCTTGAGAACCACCAACAGGGTACCGAGCACCACGAACCACATACGCACTCCCCTTGCACGCGGTCGGCGCCCGGTCAACGCCGGCGCCTAGAATCCGTTGTCAGCACTGTAATCCAAGGCACGATGTCCGTTCATCGAAAGGAAGACATGAAATCCCTGCTCCTGCTGATTACCGCACTGGTTGCCAGCGGCACCGCGCTGGCCCAGGCGGATCTCGCTCAAAAGAAGAACTGCATGGCCTGCCACGCCGTCGACAAGAAGGTCGTCGGCCCCGCCTACAAGGACGTGGCCGCCAAGTACGCCGGCCAGAAGGACGCCGCCGCCAAGCTCGCCGAGAAGATCCAGAAGGGTGGCTCCGGCGTGTGGGGCCCCGTGCCGATGCCGGCCAACACGCAGGTCAACGAGGCCGAAGCCAAGCAACTCGCTGCTTGGGTTCTTTCCTTGAAATGACCACCCCTGGAAAAGCCCCGCAGTGCGGGGCTTTTTCATTTCACGAATGTCGCGTCGAGCCAGCCGCGCAGGCTGTTGATGAAGGCGATTCCCTCGGAGAGAGCCAGGTCCTCGACGCGGATCACTCGCTCGGCGACGCGCCCCTCGCTCAGCGCGTGAGCGCGGCCGATGCCGGCGAGCAGCCCGCACTGGAGCGGCGGCGTCCACCAGCGGCCATCGAGGCGCACGGCCACGTTGCCGCGCGTGAATTCGGTGAGCTCGCCGCGGGCATTCCACAGCAAGGTGTCGAACACCGCGGCATCGGCCGGCGCGAAGGCGTCATAGTGCTCGCGGCGCGTGGTCTTGAAGCGCACGAACTCGCTGTCGGCATCGATCGGTATCTTCGCCAGCGCCACGCGCACCGGCGTCGAGGTCGGCGCCAGCAGATGCGCCTCGGCGCGTGCGCGACCGTCGGGCGGTAGCAGAAGCCGCACGCGCCAAGCGCCCTGGGGATGCCGCGCCGCCAAGGGGGCCAGCGCAGCCTGCACCGCACCCGGGTTGCAGTCGA
>VBDL01000831.1 GCA_005884255.1 Betaproteobacteria bacterium
AACCCAACGGTGAGGTCGTGCGTCAGGCCCCAGGTCTTGAAGTGCCCGAGCAGCTCGGTGCGGTAGAAGGTGTTGCGGTAGTCGTTGGTGATGGGCTGCACCGTCACCGTTCCGCCGGCGCCCGTGTCGGGGTCGTAGCCGCCGATGCGCACCGTGTTGCGGTGCCGGTGCGAGTCGGAGTGGCCCGCCTGCGCGAGCAGCTTCCACTGATCGCTCAGCGCATAGTCCGCACGCACCTGCACGTTAGCCGTGCGCGGCGTGTATACGTTCCAGTCGCCGGACAGCAGGTTGCGCGGATCGGGCACGCGCGTGACCGGCACCACGCCGTTGGCGGCCGGGAGCAGCGCGATGCCGGCTTGCTCGGGAACGTTGCGGCGGTAGTACTCGAGGTCGGCTTGCAGCGTGAGTCGCTCGCTTGCGCGCACGTCCAGCCCGAGGCTGGCGAATTCGCCTTCGCCCGAGGTGTCGTGCACGCCGTTCTCGAGGCGGGTGGCCGATGCGTTGAAGCGCAGGCCCACCTGCTTCTGGTCGCCGAAGCGCCGGCCGACGTCGACCGACGCGCCGTACTGGCCGAACGAGTTGCCCGCAGCGCCGACGCTGGTGACATCGCGCTCGCCGGCGCGCTTGGTCACGAAGTTGATGATGCCCGCGGGGCTGGCGACGCCGAACATCAGCGCGTTCGCGCCCTTGAGCGTCTCCACGCGCTCCTTGTTCTCGATCGGATTGGTGATCACGCCGGTCACCGGCAGTCCGCCGTCGAGCCGGTAATTCGAGAACAGGTTGAGCTTGATGCCGCGGATCGAGAACGCATCGTTGGAGCTGCCGGCTGAATTGGTCGCCTGCACGCCCGCCTGGTTCTTGATGGCTTCCGAATAGCCTTCCTGCGTCTGCCCGAGAGCCGCTCCCGAAGCGACCTCCTTGGTCATCGGCAGGTTCTGCTTGTTGCCGAGCTCGGGCTTGTTGTATTCCTCGATCGCGTCGCCGGCCGCAGCGCGCACGGGCCCGGGATACGGGTCGTCGAGCTTGTCGGCGCTCGCGATGCGCGGCCCCATCTCGGCGGCGATCTTCTCGGCCTGGTGCTGCAGCGCCTCGGCATCGGCCCCACCGCGGTACGGGAACACGACCGCCAACGCACCGACGGTTGCGCCCGCGATGTCCTTCACCGGCACCTTGGCCTCGAAGCGTGCGCCCTTGGCATCGGCCTGGCCCTGCGGCTTGCCGCTGCGGATCACCGCGAGGTCACTCTCGTCCGACGGCTTGCCAATGCGCCCGATGTTCGACGCGACGATCGGATAGCCCTCGCCGGTCTGCGGCGTGCGCGCGTGCAGCGCGATGACCTCGACCTCGGGATGCGCACGCAGCGCGTCGTCGACGAGGAACTGCGCGTAGCTGCGCGTCGTGATGCGCGCATCGAGCCGCGCCGGATCGCCGAGGCTCGCGAGCGTCAGGATGCGGCGGCTCATCTCGTCGCGGTATTGCGCGGCCTTCTTGACCAGCGCCTCGCGGTCGCTGCCCGGCGGATACGGGAAGGTGAACTCGGAAGATGTCGAACAGCGGCAGTGCAACCTCGACGTTCTCGTCGCCGCGGCGGTTGATCTCGACGCGCGGCTGCCCGCTCTTGAACACCGCGACGTCGTCCGCGTCGGAGGCCCGGCCCACGCGCGCGCGCGACTTCGCGGCGACGATCACGCTCTGCGCCGCACCTGGCGGCGCCGCGTGCAGGTCAATCTCGAGCAGATCGGGGTGCGCCGCCGCAATGCTGTCCACCAGGGATTGTGCGTAGCGCATCGAGGCGCCCTGCCCATCGGCCCGTTCGGCGGCGGGCGGCTGCGGAGCGGCCGTCTGCGCGTGAGCCATCGGGAACGCGGCGAGGACCGCCACCGCGAGCACCGTTCTTGGGGTCTTCATCTTGTCTCCGTTGATGTTGTGCGCGACAGCGTAGGGACTGTGACTGAAACCTTCCTGTCGCTTGTCTGAATGATCTTTCAGTTGCCGCGCAGCTTGTGCAGCTCGGCCGCCGCATCGGCGGCCGACAGCGGCAGGTAGCGCTGCGGCGAATCGGCGACGGCCTGCTGGCCCTCGCGCGAAAGCACGAGCCGCAGGAACTCGCGCGCGAAGAAAGAGATCGGCGGCCGCGCGTAGATGAGCAGGTACCGGTCCAGCGGATAGTGGCCGGCGACCAGGTTGTGCGCAGTCGGCGCAACGGGCGGCGCGCCGTCCTCGGACGCGATCGCGAGCACGCGGACCTCGGCGGTGGCGCGCATCGCCGCAGCGAAGCCGATGCCCTGCGGGTCGCTGCCGACACCGTCCACCACGTCGGCCGACTGCACGAAGCCGTGCAGGCCCGGCGCGAAGTCTGCGTTGCCGAGCGCCCGCGCGCGCATCTCGTGCGCGAGCGCGGTGCCCGCCTGCAGGCCATAGGTGACGATCGGTCGTCGGGCCCAGGCGCCGCCGACACCGAGCTCGCCCCAGTTGCGCACCGTGCCGCAGAAGATGCGACGCACCTGCGTCAAGCTCAGCGATGGCAGCGGGTTGTCGCGATGCACGACGATGGCCAGCGGGCCGCTCAACGCGCGTGCATCGAGTGAGGCATGCGCGACCCGGAAAGCCACCGGGTCGCCGCCCGCACGAGCACGGTACTCGGCGAGCTGAGGCGGCGTAAATTCGGCGCCCATCGGCGCGAGTTCGGACTCGCCGCTGGCCAGCGCGGGCAGCGCGAAACGGGTGCCCGGCAAGTCCAGTTCGATCGCCACGTCCGGATGCGCGAGCTTGAAGCGGCGCACGATGGGCTCCAGCAGGTCGTGCATGTCGTTGTAGCCGACGATCCGCACCGGCGCCATCGGCGCAGCGAACCAGCGCGGCTGGTAGCGAGCGCGAAGGCGCCGCCCGGCGCAGCCGCCGCCAGCGCGAGCGTCGTGGCGAACAAGGCGTTCATCAGAGGTCGAGCACCAGCCGGGGCCCCGAGGCGCGCGACACGCACACCATGATGCGGTCACCCCGTGCGCGCTCCTTGTCGCTCAAAAACACGTCGCGATGGTCGCAGCGGCCCTCGAGCACGCCGGTGACGCAGCTTCCGCACACGCCCTCGCGGCACGAGGTGACGACCGGGACGCCGTTGCCGTTCAGCACGTCGGCGATGCTCCGGTCCTGTGGTACCTGCAGCGTGCGCCCCGAGCGGCCGAGCTGCAGCTCGAAGGGGTGGCGCTCACCGGCCAGCGCCTGCGCGTCGGCGCCGAAGTGCTCGACGTGGACTGCCTCGGGCGGCCAGCTCGCCGACGCGGCCCCACGCACCGAGTCCATGAAGCCGTGGCCAGCATGCAGCGCATCAGGTCTGTGATGCGCTGCGCACCGATCCCGTGATGGAGCTGTACCTTGCCGGCGAAGCGAGGGGGCAGCAGCAGCTCCCAGAACGCGGCATGCGCGGCCGAGCGGGTGAAGTACAGCAGCTCGAAGGAGTTGCTCTCCCGCTGAAGCTGCTGCGCCATGCTCAATAGCGGCGTAATGCCGACGCCGGCGGCAACCAGCACGTGGTGCTTCGCATTGCGCTGCAGCGGGAAGTGGTTGCGCAGGCCTTCGATCGTCAGCTCGTCGCCGACCTTCACGCGCTCGTGCATCGCCGCGGAGCCGCCGCGCGACTCGGCACTGCATTTGACCGCGATCACGTAGTGGCCGCGCTCGATGGGGTCATTGCACAGCGAGTAGGAGCGAACCGTGTTTTCGTCGAT
>VBDL01000832.1:0-361 GCA_005884255.1 Betaproteobacteria bacterium
TCCAGATCTCCGGGCGCATGACCACCATCGAAGCGACCGACACCGCGCTGCTGCTGCGCTCGGGGTCGCTGGCCGCGCCGATGGAAATCATCGAAGAACGCACCATCGGCCCGAGCCTCGGCGCCGAGAACATCGCCAAGGGCTTCGACAGCGTGATCTACGGCTTTTGCGCGATCGCCGTGTTCATGAGCCTGTACTACCTGCTGTTCGGCATGATCTCGACCCTGGCGCTCGCGCTGAACCTGCTGCTGCTGGTGGCGGTGCTGTCGATGCTGCAGGCCACGCTCACCCTGCCCGGCATGGCGGCCATCGCGCTGGTGCTCGGCATGGCCATCGACGCCAACGTGCTGATCAACGAACG
>VBDL01000832.1:394-892 GCA_005884255.1 Betaproteobacteria bacterium
AACGCGCCTTCGCGACGATTCTCGACTCCAACGTCACCACCCTGATCGCCGGCCTTGCGCTGCTGACCTTCGGCTCCGGGCCGGTGCGCGGTTTCGCGGTGGTGCATTGCCTGGGCATTCTCACCTCGATGTTCTCGGCGGTGATGTTCTCGCGCGGCCTGGTGAACCTCTGGTACGGCCGCCAGAAGAAGCTCAAGGGCGTGTCGATCGGCCAGGTGTGGAAGCCGCAGGCCGACACTTCGGCAAAGACCTGAACGCTGCGAACCCGAACAGGACCTTCAGATGGAGTTCTTCCGAATCAAGCGCGACATCCCGTTCATGCGGCATGCGCTGGTGTTCAACATCATTTCGCTGCTGACGTTTCTTGCGGCGGTGTTCTTTCTTGCGACGCGCGGCCTGCATTTGTCGATCGAATTCACCGGCGGCACGGTGATCGAAGCCGCCTATGCGCACTCGGCCGACGTCGGCCGGGTACGCGCCACGCTCGAGGGCCTGAAG
>VBDL01000832.1:921-2357 GCA_005884255.1 Betaproteobacteria bacterium
GTCCTGATCCGCCTGCCCCTGCGCGCCGAGCCGAAGCAGGCGGACGTGGTCACGCGCGTCTTCGGCGAGCTGTGCAAGGCCGAGGGCGGCGCGGTCACGGTCAAGCAGGTCACCACCGACAAGGGCGAGACGCTGAGCAAGCCGGTGTGCGAGGCCAACGGGGCCGAGCCGGTGAAGCTGCAGCGCAGCGAATTCGTCGGCCCGCAGGTCGGGCGCGAACTCGCCGAAGACGGCGCCAAGGCGCTCGTCTTCGTGATCGTCGGCATCATGCTCTACCTCGCCTTCCGCTTCGAGTGGAAATTCTCGGTGGCGGCGATCGTCGCCAACCTGCACGACGTGGTGATCATCCTCGGCTTCTTCGCCTTCTTCCAGTGGGAGTTCTCGCTGACGGTGCTGGCGGCGGTGCTCGCGGTGCTGGGCTACTCGGTCAACGAATCGGTGGTGATCTTCGACCGGATTCGCGAGGCGTTCCGGCGCTTCCGCAAGATGAACACCCACGAGGTCATCGACCACGCGATCACCAGCACGATGAGCCGCACCATCATCACCCACGGCTGCACGCAGATGATGGTGCTGTCGATGCTGATCTTCGGCGGGCCCACGCTGCACTACTTCGCGGTGGCGCTGACCATCGGCATTCTGTTCGGCATCTACTCGTCGGTGTTCGTCGCCGCGGCCATCGCGATGTGGCTGGGCGTCAAGCGCGAAGACCTGGTGAAGGCAGGCGGCAAGGAAATCGATCCCAACGATCCCAACGCCGGAGCGGTGGTGTAGAGTTCAAGAAACACCGTCCCAGCGCCAGTCCCACACCCCACACCCATGGCGACCGACGCCAATTCGATGGCACTGGCCGCAAAGGCGCGACGCTCCTACGTCGAAGGGCTGCTCAACGGCTTGCCCAGTGTGGTGCAGGCGGTCGATCAGGGGGCTCGCGTGCTGTTGAGCCAGGTGGCCGAACCGCCCGTTGCGTCACGCCGGCGCGACGCGGTCGAAGACCTGCGAAAGACCTCCGCGTTCTGGCTCAGCCATGCGACCTCGCTGCTCAGAGGCGCGCTGGTGAGCGGCGTCGTGTCCGCGTCGCGGCCGAGCGACCTGCCGATGCCGTCGGGCCGCGGCGCCAACTTCAGCCTGGTCGATAACGACACCATCGAAAGCGAGATCCTCAGCTCGCGCCTAGCACTGGCGATGATGGACCGCGCCTCGTGGGAATTCACCGACCTGCGCTCGCGCATCACCTCGCTCGAACGCCACGACGAGCTCGACACCAACGACGTGCTGCGACCGCATGTGCTCGCGCGCATCGTCACCACCGCGTGGCGCTCGGCCGGGCTCAGCAACGAGGCCTGGGGCACGCTGCAGACGGTGCTGCACGACGAGTTCTCGCATTTCGCCGAAGAGGCGTATCACGAGACCAACCGCTGGCTGATCCAGCAGCG
>VBDL01000094.1 GCA_005884255.1 Betaproteobacteria bacterium
ACAGCTTCTGGAAATTCTCGAAGTTCTGCAGGAAGGGCACCGGAATGCGGTGGAAGTTGACGTCGGCCGGCAGCTTCTTGATCCAGGCGGCGAGCGTCGGCTCGAAGGCATTGCAGTGCGGGCACGCGTAGGAGAAGAACTCGACCACGTCGATCTTGCCCGGCGGCACCGACAGCGGCTGCGACAGCCGTACATAGTGCGTGCCCTCGATCGGTGCGCCTTGCGCGACGGCGCTGCGCGCATGGCTGAGGAGGCCGGCCGCCATGGCGGGCACGGTGAGTAGCTGGGCCGAGAACTGGCGCCGATTCATTGTTGGTCCTTTCACGCTGAGACTTTCAGGCCGCCGGTGGAGTCGCTGCGCGGCGCGAAGTTCACCGCTTCACCCGCGCTTCACTTCTGCACGCGCACCAGCACCGCTTCGACACCCGCGCTGGCCAGCCTGTCGCGCGTGGCCTCGGCCTGCTCCTGCTTGTCGAAGGGGCCGAGCCGCACGCGGTAGACGGTGCGGCCGGACTGCTCGCGCTCGCTGACCTTGGCCTCCAGGCCCTGCATGGCCAGCTTTGCGCGCTGCTGTTCGGCCTCTTCGTTGCGCCCGAAGGCTCCGGCCTGCACGTAGTAGCTGAACGGGTCGACGCCGGGTTTGGTGGACACCGCAGCCGGCGCGGTGGGCGCACCAGGCACGGGCAGCTTCTCGGCCTGCTTGACCGGCGCGGGCACCGGCACGGCAGGCGCGGGCGACTGGACGGGCGCCGGCATCGTGGCCGCGGGGCGGCTGGCGGGCTTGCCGGCCAGCGGCGCATTCGGGTCCCAGCTCTTGTTGCGCTCGGCCTCGGCGGCGTCTTGCTCGGCGCTGCGTTGCGGCACCTTGTTGACGAAGGGCACCGGCGTCTTGGTCACGTACAGCGCCACGCCCAGCGCCAGCGCCAGCCCGATCAGCAGGCCGACGATCATGCCGAGCACGAAGCCCCCGCGTTGCGTCTTCATGCACTCTCCATTTCACGGTTCATTTGTTCAGGGGCGCTGACGCCGAGGAGGGCGAGCGCATTGCGCAGCACCTGGCGCGTGGCCATCAGCAGCGCGAGGCGCGCCTTCGCGAGTGCGGCGTCGTCGACGAGGAAACGCTCGGCGGCGTAATAGGTGTGGAAGGCCGCCGCCACAGCGCGCGTCAGCATCTCGGGGTAGGCGGCGAGCTTGAGCAGCAGCGCGGCCTCGCTCGGCGCGGTGAGCAGGGAGAGATCGGCATCGGCCAGCGCGGCCACATTGCCGCCCCACTGCTGCAGCACCGAGCAGATGCGCGCGTGCGCGTACTGCACGTAGAACACCGGGTTCTCGTCGTTCTGCTTCAGCGCGAGGTCGACATCGAAGGTGAACTCGGTATCGGCCTTGCGACTGCTCAGGAAGAAGCGCACGGCATCGCGGCTGGTCCAGTCGATCAGGTCGCGCAGCGTCACGTAGCCGCCAGCGCGCTTGGAGATCTTCACCTCCTCGCCGCCCTTCATCACGGTGACCATCTTGTGCAGCACGTAGTCCGGGTATCCCTGCGGGATACCTTCGCCAGCCGCCTGCACGCCGGCACGCACGCGCGCGATCGTGCCGTGGTGGTCCGTGCCCTGCACGTTGATCACCTTGGTGAAGCCACGCCCCCACTTGTTGAGGTGATAGGCGACATCGGGCACGAAATAGGTGTAAGTGCCGTCGGACTTGCGCATCACGCGGTCCTTGTCGTCACCGTAGTCGGTGGTGCGCAGCCACAAGGCGCCGTCCTGCTCGAAGGTCTTGCCGGCGGCCATCAGCCTGCTCACCGTCTGCTCGACGCGGCTGCTCGAGTACAGGCTCGACTCGAGGAAGTAGTTGTCGAACTTGACGCCGAAGGCCTGCAGGTCCAGGTCCTGCTCGTGGCGCAGATAAGCCACGGCGAACTGGCGAATGCTTTCGAGGTCTTCGGGGTCACCTGAGGCCGTGAACTCGCGGTCATCGGCCTTCACCGTCTTCTTCGCGAGGAAGTCCGCCGCGATGTCGGCGATGTATTCGCCGTTGTAGGCGCTCTCGGGCCAGGCGGCATCGCCGGGCTTCAGGCCCTTGATGCGCGCCTGCGTCGACACGCCCAAGGTCGCGATCTGCACGCCGGCGTCGTTGTAATAGAACTCGCGCGTGACGTCCCAGCCCTGCGTCTGAAACAGATTGCAGATCGCGTCGCCGAGCGCGGCCTGCCGCCCATGGCCCACGTGCAGTGGGCCGGTCGGGTTGGCCGACACGAATTCGACCATCACGTGGCCGCCGTGCTGCGCTTGCAGGCCGAAGCGCTCGGCATCGCGCAAGACCTCAGCGGCGACCGCTTGCTTGGCCGTCGCCTTCAGGCGAAAGTTGATGAAGCCTGGGCCGGCGATCTCCATCGCATCGACCCATCGCTGCACCGCGGGCTGCGCGTTCTGTGCGTCGATCAGCGCCTGCGCCACCTCGCGCGGGTTCTTCTTCAGCGGCCGCGCCAGCTGCATCGCTGCGGTGCAGGCGAGGTCGCCATGCGCGGCTTGCTTGGGGGATTCGAACGCGGGCGTGAGGCCCGCATCGGGGCTGACGGCCGCCACCGCCGCTCGCAACGCGGCGAGCAGCTCCTGCTTGGCTTGGATCATGATGCACTGATTCTACGTAGCGCCTGCCACAATCCTCTTCGTGATGCCCGACACACCGACCGCTCCCGCCGCCTTGCCGGCGCAGATCGGCAAGTATCGTGTGCTGAAGAAGCTCGGGGAAGGCGCGACCAGCGAGGTTTTCCTCGCACGAGACGAGTTTCATGGCCGTGATGTGGCGATCAAGCGCGTGCGCGCCGGCGCCTCCGATGCGACTGAAGGGCACTACCACGCGCGCTTCTTCGCCGCCGAAGCGGCGCTCGTGGGCAAGCTGCAGCACCCCAACGTCGTGCAGCTGTTCGACGCGGTGGCCGACCCCGCCGAGCCCTACCTCGTGATGGAGTACGTGCCCGGCATCACGCTGCGGCGGCACTGCCGCGCCGACCAGCTGCTGTCGCTGGAGCAGATCGTCGAAATCGGGTTCAAGTGCGCGATGGCGCTCAGCTACGTGTCGCGCCAGGGGCTGATCCATCGCGACGTGAAGCCGGCCAACATCCTCGCGGTGGTCAACAACGGCATCGTCACCGACGTGAAGGTGTCGGATTTCGGCAGCGTGCTCAACATGAGTTCCGAGCACACGCAGGTCTTTCGCGTCGGCTCGCTGGCCTACATGTCGCCCGAGCAGCTCGAGGGCGACGAGCTCGATTCGCGCGCCGACATCTATTCGCTCGCTGCGGTGCTGTACCACCTGATCGCCGGCCGCCCGCCCTTCGATGCCGCCTCGCAGGCGGCCTTGATGCACCAGATCTACGAGGCTTCCGCCCAGCCGCTGCAAGGCCTGCGCGACGGCGTGGCGCCGGGCGTCGACGCGGTGATCCGCAAGGCGCTGGCAAAGAAGCGCAACGAGCGCCACGCGAGCTGGGACGAGTTCGCGCAGGCGCTTTCCGCGTTGGTGGCCAACCGCGAGGTGCCGCGCGGCCAGCTGCAGGGGGTGCTCGATTCGGAGCGCTTCAACATCCTGCGCGGGCTGGACTTCTTCAGCGGCTTCGGCGACGTCGAGCTGTGGGAAGTGGTGCACCGCGCGCGCTGGCAGCGCTTCAAGTTCGGCCATGCGCTCTACACCAAGGGGCAGGAGGGGCGCACCTTCCACATCATCGCGCAGGGCGAGGTCGAAGTCTTTCGCGACAGCCACAAGGTCGCGCAGCTCGGCCACGGCACCTCGGTGGGCGAGATGGCCTACCTCGCGCCGAGCCCTGAGTTGCGCCGGCACTCGACCGACGTGATCGTCTCCAAGCCGTGCACGACGATCTCGTTCACGCCGGAGACGCTGGAGCAGCTGAGCCCGGCGACGCGGCACTTGTTCGACGGGGCCTTCATCAAGGTGCTGGTGCGCCGGCTGCACGCGGCGCACGAGGCGCTGGCCCACCCGCGGCGCATCCTCTGATCACTGCAGGCTCGCCTGCGCCGGAAAGCTCATCACCCACGCGAGCCAGCGCCACGCGCTCGGGTTCTGCTTGATGATGCCGAGCCAGCCCTTGAGCTGCGCATGCCGGAAGTTGCGGTGCAGGTCGCGCTTCTTCAGGTCATACATGTGGTGCACCGCATGCGTGATCTCGTGCAGCGCCACCACCGCGAGGTTCGAGCCGGTGAGGCCGCTGTACAGCTGCGCTTCCTGCTTGCCGAAGTGATACCAGCCGAAGGCGCCGCCACATTCGGCCTTGGTGATGCTGCGGATCGTCACCGGCCGGCCGGCGATGAGGATGCGCTTGGGCATTTGCGGCGGCCGTGGCAGCGTGCCGTAGACCACCTTGTCGTACTGCAGGTCGCGCGCGAGATGATCGTTGAGCAGCAGGTTGAACCAGGCCCAGGCCTCGGGGTTGCGCTGCGCGAACTCGACCATGCCGGTGGCGAAGCTGTGCGTGTAGGCCTCTTCGACGCAGCCCTGCTGGCAGCCCTTGCTGAAGTGCGTGAGCCGGATCAGCGATTCGAGGAACGCTTCGGCGAGCCGCATGCCTTCGAGGTCGTCACGCAACTCGAGTCGGCTGTCTTCGAAGTTCAGGCACGCCAGCTTGCGCTTGTCGTACAGCTGCGCTCGCTCACGGAACTCCACGCGCAGCAAGTACGGGCCCATCGCGATCTGCACGGGGAGTTCGCGGCGGGAGGGCTGTGGCAGAGGCAGGGCAGACATGGCAAACGTGAGCGTGCAGCAAAAAACGCTGCTGCAGTGCAGCAACTGCTTGTATATCACGCGCTCGTTGCAACATGAATTTGCCTACGTTGCACTCGGTCATTGCGATCGAGCCGCGTTCCGCGCGCACACTTCAGCGGGATGGTGCGGCGCAACAAATTCGTTTCGAGATGATTCAGCTGATCGATATCGTGGACTGCGATGCACTGCATAAGTGCATCGTCAAGCCCGAGGCCTGCCGCAAGGCGGTACTGGTGCAGGACGCGGGCGAGAAGAACGACCTGTTCGCGCTGCTGATGGTCGACGACCGGCGCGCGGTGCTGGTGCGCCAGGGCAGCATGAATCTCGCCGTGTCCGGTGGCGGCGGCATGCTGAAGCTGCAGATGTTCCGCCACCAGCTCGACAAGTCCGGCATCCGCGCCAAGGAGCTGCGCTTCTGTGCGCCCGGCACCTATGCCACACACCTGAACGCCGACGCGGAGCGCTTCGATCCGCAGTGGTTCGTGCCGGCGAGCTTTCCGGACCTGGTGGATCGCTTCACCGCCTGGCGCGCCGGGCGCGCCACCTGGTGATAGTTCGCCCCGCGTCGCCTGCGGCTCCTCGCCCCCAAGGGGCTGTCGCTACGCCTTGGGGCGGCCCGGCGGCTGCGCTCCAAATCGGCATCGCCTACGGCTCTGATTCACTCAGCGCGTAAACACTCCGCGCGCCAGCAGCACGGCGGCCAGCGGCACAAGGATCAGCAGGTGCGCCTCGATCATCACCCAGCGGCGCGTGGCCGCCACTTCCACGGCGCTCGGCAGCGCCCCGCTCGCGTCGACGGCCTTGCGCCAGCGCGTGAAGGCGATCGTCGGCTTGATCGACAGCAGACCGATGGCGACGAACAGCGCCACCTTGGTGTGCAGCAGCGGCTGGCTCCAATACCAGCCCGTGCCTTTCACGCCCCATACGGTGCGCGCGATGCCGGTGACGAGCACCGCGATCGCGGTCAGCATGTAGACGAAGTCGATGCGTGCCAGCCGCCGCACCGCCGCGGCGTTGAGCCATTCGCTGCGGCACAGCGCCGCCTCGCTGGTGAGGAACACCACCAGCGACAGGATGGCGATGAAGTGCGCGTAGGCGAGCAAGGATTCAAGAATCATCGAGAGGCTCCCGGATTTGTTGGCGAGCCGACGGCGCCCTGCCAGTAGCGCGGGTCGCCGTAGCTGTGCTTGAGAAAGTCGATCCACAGGCGCACGCGCAGCGGCAGGTGCTTCGCGTGCGGGAACACCGCGTAGATGCCGTTGGGCGGCGCCGAGAAATCATCGAGCACCGATTGCAGCGTGCCGGTGGCGATCTCCTGCTCGACCTCCCAGGTGCTGCGCCACGCGATGCCCAGCCCCGCGACGCACCAGTCGTGCAGCACCTGGCCATCGCTGCAATCGAGACGGCCGCTGGGCCGCAGATGCGTGATCTGGCCGTCGACCGTGAAGGCCCAGCCGCGCGTCTGGCTGGCGTCGGAACTCAGTGTGAGGCACTCGTGGCGCGCCAGCTCCGACGGGTGCTTGGGCACGCCGGCGCGCTTGAGGTATGACGGCGCAGCCACGCACAGCCGGCGGTTGTCGGCCAGGCGCACGCTGATCAGCGCCGAGTCGGGCAGGTCGCCGACGCGCACCGCGCAATCGAAGCCTTCGTTGACGATGTCGACCACGCGGTCCGAGAGGTTCA
Source organism: Betaproteobacteria bacterium (assembly GCA_005884255.1). Classification (GTDB taxonomy): domain Bacteria; phylum Pseudomonadota; class Gammaproteobacteria; order Burkholderiales; family Burkholderiaceae_C; genus VBDL01. The sequence goes on from VBDL01000094.1 coordinate 6,460, forward strand.
ACGACAGCGCCACGTCCGGATGCATCGCAATGAAGCGCGGCACCAGCGGCGCGACATGGCGGCGCCCGAAGCCGGCCGGTGCGGTGACGCGCAGATAGCCGCTGGCCTTGACGCCGCCGGCGCTCACGCTCGCCTCGGCATTCGCCAAGTCGGCCAACAGGCGCTGGCAGTCCTCGAGGAAGGCGCTGCCTTCGTGCGTCAGCGTGATGCGCCGCGTCGTGCGCACCAGCAGCTTGACGCCGAGCCGCGCCTCCAGTGCATCGATGCGCCGGCCGATGACCGCCGGCGCCACGCCTTCGGCATGCGCCGCCGCGGTGAGACTGCCCTTCACGGCCACCGCGACGAAGGATTCGATCTGTTTCA
>VBDL01000833.1 GCA_005884255.1 Betaproteobacteria bacterium
CGGGCGGGATGGCGCTGGCGCAGGGCGTGCACTTCTAGGCTACTCGAACACCACCAGGCTCTGCGGCGACGGCGGCAGCGGCGTCGCGCTCACCTTCGCGAAGCCGGCATCGCGGCCCATCTGCGCGTACTCGCGTTCGGTGTAGGCGTCGCCGTGCGGCGTGCCGGCCAGCATCACGAGGGCGAAGGCGGCCGCGAACGGTGGCGACACGCGATCGTCGTTGGGCACGAACTCGACCGCGAGCGCACGTCCGCCGGGCGCGAGGCTCCCGCGCACCTTGGCCAGCAGCTTCACGCAGGTGGCCGTGTCGAAGTGGTGGAGGAAGTTGGTCAGCAGCACGAGGTCGAAGCCCGTGCCCCAGTCGACGTCGAACGCGCTGCCCGCGAGCGTGCGGTAACGCTGGCTCACGCCCGCGGCCGCGGCATTCTCCTTGGCGACCTCGAGCACCGCGCGCCAGTCCACGGCCACGATGCCGAACACGCCATGGCCGGCAGCGATGTCGAGCACGCGCCGCGGCGGCGTCGGCCACTGGCCGACCTGCTGCGCGAGGCCCTGCGCAGTGGGCGCGACGAACGGCACCATCGCGCGCGCGAACTTCACCCAGATCGGGTTGTCGGGCTCGATGGTGGCCAGGCCGGGCGAGCCGCCGTTGCGCACGAAGGCCACCGGATCGTCGAGCCACTGCGAGAACATCTCGGGCGCGGCGAGGAAGTCGACGATGCTGCTCATGCAGGCCGGCGACGATGCGGTGAG
>VBDL01000115.1 GCA_005884255.1 Betaproteobacteria bacterium
GCGCACCGCATCGCGCCGGCTGGCGGCGCCGAGATGCGCGAGCTGGCTGCGACTATCAACGAGCTCGCCGACGCACATGCGGCGCTGCGCTCGCAGGTCGATGCGCGTGTCGAGGAGGCCAACGCGCACCTGCAGAAGGAGAAGAACCGACTTGCTGCGCTGATGTCCGAGCTGGCGCAAAGCGTGCTGGTGTGCAATGCGGAAGGCCGCATCCTGCTCTACAACGCCGGCGCCGCGCAGCTGCTGCGCAGCGACGGATCGTCCCCGCTGGGCCTCGGGCGCTCGATCTTCGGCGTGCTCGACAAAGGGCCGCTGGTGCATGCGCTGGACAGCATCGCGCACCGCCTGGAGCAGCGCCTGGCCGACCCGGTGGCGCAGTTCGTCACTGCACGCGGGGGCCAGCTGCTGCGCGGACGCCTCGCGCCGGTGCTCGACGCACAGGGCGCGATGGACGGCTTCGTGCTCGCGCTGGAAGACATCACGCGCATGGTCGAGATGGACAGCCGGCGCGATCTGTTGCTGCAGCAGCTGACCGAAGGCACGCGCGCGTCGCTGGCCAACATCCGCGCCGCGGCCGAGACCGTGCAGCACTACCCGGACATGGACGCGCAGCGGCGCCAGCGCTTCAACGAGGTGATCCGCGTGGAGGCCGAGAGCCTGTCGCAGCGGCTGGACGAGAGCCTCGCGCTCGGCGGCGACGCGGTGCGCGCCCCGTGGCCGCTGGAAGACATGCGCGCGGCCGACCTGCTGTTCTCGCTTCGCCGCAACATCGAGGCGGCGCTGGGCATGACGGTGCGCGACGAGGGCGCCGAGGAGTCCTTCTGGCTCAGCGTGGACAGCCACTCGCTGGTGCAGGCGCTGACGCAGCTCGCCGGGCGGCTGGCCGCGGCCTGCGAGCCGCGCGAGCTGTCGCTGGCGCTGGTGGCCGACGGCCGCTTCGCGCGCCTGACGCTGGGCTGGCGCGGCCGGCGGCTCGAGACCACGCTGCTGCATGAGTGGGAAGGCATGTCGATCACCTTGGGCGCCCAGGGCCTGGCGCCCAGCCTGCGCGAGGTGCTGCAGCGCCATGGTGCCGAGTTGTGGTCGCACTTCGCTCGCGACAGCGGCGCGCAGCACCTGTGTCTGCAACTGCCGACGGCGCGGCCCGAGCAGGTGGCGCTGGCGCCGGCCACGCTGCGCAGCCGGCCGGTGTATTACGACTTCGATCTGTTCCACCAGCCTGGGCAAACGCCGGAACTCGACGAGCGGCCGTTGGCCGAGTTGTCCTACACCGTGTTCGACACCGAGACCACCGGCCTGGCGCCGTCCGAAGGCGACGAGATCATCTCCATCGGTGCGGTGCGCATCGTCAACGCGCGGCTGCTCGAGCAGGAATGCTTCGATCGCCTGGTTCAGCCCGGGCGTGCGGTGCGCCGCGAGTCGCAGCAGGTACACGGCATCACCGCGCAGATGCTCGACGGCCAGCCCCGGCTCGAGGAGGTGCTGCCGGCCTTCCACCGCTTTGCCGAAGACACCGTGCTGGTCGCGCACAACGCGGCCTTCGACATGCGCTTCCTGCAGCTGGCCAGCGCGCGCAGCGGCGTGAGCTTCGAGCAGCCGGTGCTCGACACCTTGCTGCTGTCGGCGCTCGTGCATCCCGGCCATCCGGAGGCCGAGCACCGGCTCGAGCGCATCGCCGAGCGGCTGGGCGTGCGCGTCGTCGGCCGCCACACGGCGCTGGGCGACGCGATGGTCACGGGCGAGGTGTTCCTCAAGCTCGTGCCGCTGCTGGCCGAGCGCGGCATCCGCACGCTGCGCGAGGCGCGCGAGGCGTCGATGAAGACGCCCTACGCCAAGCTGGAATATTGAGAGCTAGCGCAGGAACGCATCCATGTGCCGCGCCAGCGCCTCGGGCTGGTCATGGTGCAGCATGTGCCCGCACTGCGTGAGCAGCACGCGCTGGACCTGCGGCACCACGCCCAAGCGTTCTTCGAAGTCCTCGCGCGGGTAGCGGTTGCCCCACCACTTTCTCATGTCGGTCTCGTCGCCTTCCACCCACAGCACCGGCGCCTCGACGAGACGCCAGCATTCCAGCACCTCCTCCTTGCGGTACAGCACCGGGTTGGTGTGCTTGTGCGCCGGGTCGCCGAGGATGTGCCATTGCCCATCGGCGCGCTGCTGCGACCAGTGGCCGGCGAGCCACGCGGCCTTGTCGGCGCTCAGGCGTGGGTTGTTCTTCACCAGGCGCTCGGCCACCGCGTCGAGGCTGGCGTAGCTGCGCAGCGAGGCTGGCTCCTTCAGTTCGTCGAGCCACTGCGCGTAGCGGCGCGGTGCGTGCTCGGGCCTGGAGGCCGGCAGGCCGAAGCCTTCGAGGTTGACGAGCCGGCGGATGCGCGCGGGGCGCACGCCGGAATAGATCATCGCCACGTTGCCGCCCATGCTGTGGCCTACGAGGTCGATGCGCTGCTCCGGCAGCAGCGCATCGAGCAGCGCATCGAGGTCGCCGAGGTAGTCGGGGAACCAGTAGCAATCGGCCGCCGGCGTGTCGGTGAGTCCGAAGCCGCGCCAGTCGGGCGCGATCACGAAGCGATCGTCGGCCAGCGCGTCGACGACGAACTGGAACGACGCGCCCACGTCCATCCAGCCGTGCACCATCACCAGCGCCGGGCGCTCGGGCGTGACGAGCGAGGCATCGCCCCACACGTTGACGTGGTAGTTCAGTCCCCGCACGTGGACGAATTCGCTGCGGGCGACGCGACGGGGAGCGTAGGGTCTGTGCATGCCCGGCACTGTAGGGCAGGGCGCGAAGGCGTGCTGTCGAAGGCGCGACACCGCTGGGCGATGCAGAATCGCCGCATGACCGATAACCCCTTCGCCCTGCGCGCCGCCGAGCCGCGCGATGTTCCCGCCATCGTCGGCCTGATCCGCGAGCTCGCCGAGTTCGAGAAACTGACGCACCTGCTGCGCGTGACACCCGAGAACCTGCACCCGCACCTGTTCGGCGACAAGCCGGTGGTCGAGGCGCTGGTCGCCGAGGTCGACGGCGCGGTGGTGGCCTTCGCGCTCTTCTTCACCAACTTCTCCACCTTCCTCGCCAAGCCGGGGCTGTACCTCGAAGACCTGTACGTGCAGCCGGCGCACCGCCAGCTCGGCCTCGGCCGCGCGCTGCTGCAGCGCCTGGGCCAGATCGCGGTGGAGCGCGACTATGGCCGCTTCGAATGGAGCGTGCTCGACTGGAACGAGAACGCGATCCGCTTCTACGAGAAGATGGGCGCGAGCGTGCTGCCCGATTGGCGCATCTGCCGCGTCACCGGCGCAGCGCTGGAGAAGTTCCGATGAGCTATGACTCTCTCTATCGGGACTTTCGCTGGAAGGTCCCGGCCGACTTCAACTGGGCCGAGGCCTGCTGTGCGCGCTGGGCGCGCGAGACGCCTGACGCCATCGCCATCCATTACGAGCACGAGAACGGCACGACGGCAACGCTGACCTATGGCGAGTTGCAGCGCGCGGCGAACCGGCTGTCGAATGCGCTGAAGCAAATGGGCATTGCGCGCGGCGATCGCGTGGCCATCGTGATGCCGCAGCGCTGCGAGACGGCGATCGCGCACATGGCCATCCACCAGCTCGGCGCGGTGGCGGTGCCGCTGTCGATGTTGTTCGGGCCCGACGCGCTGGAATATCGGCTCAACCACAGCGACGCGAAGCTGGCCATCGTCGACGAGAGCGCGATCGACAACCTGCTCGCCGCGCGGCCGAGTTGCCCGCAGCTCGCCACCGTGCTGGCCGTCGGCGCGGCGCAAGGCCGCGGCGATGCCGATTGGACGTCGACGCTCGCCGCACAGAGCGCGCGCTTCACCGCGGTGAAAACGAAGGCCGACGATGCGGCCGCGATGATCTACACCAGCGGCACCACCGGCCCGCCCAAGGGCGCGCTGATTCCGCACCGCGCGCTGATCGGCAATCTGAGCGGCTTCGTCTGCAGCCACAACTGGTTCCCGCAGGACGACGCCGTGTTCTGGTCTCCCGCCGACTGGGCCTGGACGGGTGGGCTGATGGATGCGCTCCTGCCGACGCTGTATTTCGGCCGCCCGATCGTCGGCTACCAGGGCCGCTTCGGCCCGGAGAAGGCCTACGAGCTGATGCAGCGCTATCGCATCACGCACACCTTCCTCTTCCCCACCGCGCTGAAAAGCATGATGAAGACCGTGCCGCATCCGCGCCAGCGCTACGACCTGGCGCTGCGCGCCATCATGAGCGCCGGCGAGGCGGTGGGCGATGCGGTGTTCGCCTATTGCCAGGATGAGCTGGGCATCACCGTCAACGAGATGTTCGGGCAGACCGAGATCAACTACGTCGTCGGGAACTGTGCGATGCACTGGCCCGCCAAGCCGGGCAGCATGGGTCGGCCGTATCCCGGCCACCGCATCGCGGTGATCGACGATGACGGCAACGAATGCCCGCCCGGCACGCCGGGTGACGTGGCCGTGCACCGGCGCGATATCCACGGCCACCGCGACCCGGTGTTCTTCCTCGGCTACTGGAAGAACGACGAGGCCACGCGCGCCAAGTACACCGGTGATCCGAACGACTCGTGGTGCCGCACCGGCGACACCGCCTTCGCCGATGGCGACGGCTACCTCTGGTACCAGGGCCGCAGCGACGATGTGTTCAAGGCCGCGGGCTACCGCATCGGCCCGAGCGAGATCGAGAACTGCCTCGTCAAGCACGAGGCGGTGGCCAACGCCGCGGTGGTGCCCAAGCCCGACGCCGAGCGCGGCGCGGTGATCAAGGCCTATGTCGTGCTCGCCAACGGCTTCATCGGTGACGCGGCGCTCGTCGAACAACTGCAGCAGCACGTGAGGGGCAAGCTCGCGCCCTACGAGTACCCGAAGGAGATCGAGTTCATCGACGCCTTGCCGATGACGACAACCGGCAAGGTGCAGCGGCGAGTGTTGCGGCTGCAGGAAGAAGAAAGGGCACGCAAAGCATGATTCCCCACACCACGCTCGGCCACAGCGACCTCAGCGTCAGCAAGCTGTGTCTCGGCACCATGACCTTCGGCGAGCAGGTGGACGAAGCCACCGCGCACTCGCTGCTCGACCGTGCACTGGAGCGCGGCATCAACTTCATCGACACCGCTGAGATGTACTCGGTGCCCGCGCGGCGCGAGACGTTCGGCGCTACCGAAACCATCATCGGCCGCTGGTTCGCCGCCAACCCGGGCAAGCGCGACGCGCTGGTGCTGGCCACCAAGGTGGCCGGCCCGGCGCGCGGCATGGACTGGATCCGCGACGGCAGCCCGAACCTCACCAAGACCGAGATCCTGCAGACCTGCGATGCGAGCCTCAAGCGCCTCCAGACCGAGCGCATCGACCTCTACCAGATCCACTGGCCCAACCGCAACGTGCCGATGTTCGGCGGCGTCTACTTCGATCCCTCGAAGGACCGCGAGTACTCGAGCATCGCCGAGCAGCTCGATGCCTTCGATGCGTTGATCAAGGCCGGCAAGGTGCGCCACATCGGCCTCTCCAACGAGACGCCATGGGGCGTGTGCGAGTTCATCCGCGTTGCCGAGCGCGAAGGGCTGCCGCGCATCGTCTCGGTACAGAACCCGTATGCGCTGACCAGCCGCGCCGTCGACAACGGGCTCGACGAGACGCTGTACCGGGAGCATGTGTCGCTGCTCGCCTATTCGCCGCTCGGC
>VBDL01000834.1 GCA_005884255.1 Betaproteobacteria bacterium
TCGCACAGCAAGCTTCCGCGTGATTGCCGGCAGCCCGAAGGCGACGCGACTGGAGACGCGCTGCCCCGGCGCCGACATCAACCCTTACCTCGCCACCGCCGCGGTGCTCGCGGCCGGCCTGCATGGGGTGGAGAAGGGCCTGAAGCTCACCGCGCCGCCGATCACCGGCACCAACGTCGGCGCCGAGAACATCCCGCGCGCACCGCGCTCGCTGATCGAGACGACGCGCATCTTCCGCGGCTCCGAGATCGCACGCGACT
>VBDL01000835.1 GCA_005884255.1 Betaproteobacteria bacterium
AGAAGTTCGAGCTCGAAGGCTCGCTCGCCGTGTCGTGGCAGGCGCTCAACCCGACGACTTGGCGCTTCAAGCTGCGGCCGGGTGTGGTGTTCCACGACGGTGCGCCCTTCACCGCCGACGATGCGGTGTTCTCGCTGGAGCGCGCCATGGCCCCGCCGTCGCAGCGCTCGTTCCAGCTCAAGGGCATCAGCGCGGTCAAGAAGGTCGACGACACGACCATCGAATTCCAGCTCGCCACGCCCGACGCGGTGCTGCCGAACAAGATGGTGCTGATCGCGATGATGAGCAAGGCCTGGGCTCAGAAGCACGGCATC
>VBDL01000116.1 GCA_005884255.1 Betaproteobacteria bacterium
GTTGCCACGAAGAAGGGCAGCACATAGATCTCGGTGTCCCAGAAGGTGTGGCCCTCGTAGCCTTCGCAGGTGAGGCCCTTGGCAGCAATGTTCGTACGCCCATCGCGGCCCACCGACTGCAGCAGGTGCAACGCGTTGAAGCGCAGGCCCTGCTGCAGCGCATCGTCGCCGTCGAGCTCGACGTCGGCGTGCTGCCAGAACTCGGCGAGGAAGGCGGCCTGCTCGGCGCACAGCCTGTCGAAGCCGTCCAGGCGCGCGCGTGCCAGGTCGTGGCTGGAACGCGCCAGCAGCGCCTCGATGCCGTCGTCGCGCGATGCGTGGTAGCCACCGAACTTCGTCAGCCGCAGCTGCTGGCCGGGCTGCAGCGCGAGCGTGAAGCGCTGTGTCAGGCACTGGCCGTCGCCGCTGGTCTCGTGCTCGGTGTGGACCGCGCCGTCCGCGTCGATCCGATGCTCCAGCGCGCTGACCAGCGTGAAGGCGCTGCGCCGCGTGCGCTGCACCAGCGTCGCGCGTGCATCGGCATGGCGAGAGTGCAGCCACACCAGCGGCGGCTGCGACACGTGCGAGCCGACGCGCGGATCGTCGCCGGCCTCGAGATTCTTCACGCGGCCGTCGAGCGACGACGCGATCGTCACCGACCCGCTGAAGTCCAGCGAGCGCACGCGGTAGTCGATGGCATAGACGTGCTGGCGCTGCAGGCACACCAGACGTCGGCTGGTGATCTCGACGCGCGCGCCGTGCGGCGATTGCCACTCGAGGTGGCGCTCCAGCACGCCGCTGCGGAAGTCGAGCCGCCGCGCGTAGCGCAGCACGCGGCCGTGCTGCAGGTCGAAGCGCTCGCTGTCCAGCCACAGCGCGATGCGCTTGCCGTTGGGCACGCTGAGCATGAACTGGTTCTGCTTCGCAAGGCCATACGCGGCTTCCGGGTAGTGGATCGGCTCGGTGTCGTACAGGCCGTTGACGTAGCAGCCATCCTGCGACGGCGCACCGTCGAAGCCATCCTCGTGCGCGCCGCGCAGGCCGATGTGGCCGTTGCCGAGCGCGAACAGCGTCTCGGCCAGTGCGTTGCGGGCGGGGTCGAGGTCGGTTTCGCTGAGGCTCCAGGGCTCGTGCGCGAACATCACGCCGCCCCCAGCCGGGGTTGCGCGCGCCCGTCGGCGGCGAACACGTGCAGCGCCGCATCGGGCAGCGCGAAAGGCAGGCGGTCGCCGACGCGCACATCGTCGCGCGTGGTCTTGGCCAGCAACGGCGCGGCCTCGTCGCCAATGCGCAGATAGATGTAGGCATGCTCGCCGAGCTGCTCGACGTGCGTGACCTGCCCTTGCGCGGGGCCGATGCCCACCTGCACATGCTCGGGCCGGATGCCCAGCGTCACTGGCTGGCCGACACGCAATCCGTCGGCGCTGACGCGCGCGACGCAGTGCTGGCCGGCCAGCGCGGCCTCCCGGCGAGCCGATGAAGCCGGCGACGAACTGGTCGCACGGCTGGTGATAGAGCTCGAGCGGATGGCCGATCTGCGCGATGCTCGGCCGGTCACCGCGGCCGGTGGCGGGGCGCAGCAGCACGATCTTGTCGGCCAGCGTCATCGCTTCGACCTGATCGTGCGTCACGTAGACCATGCTCGCCGAGCCGAGCTCGCGGTGCAGGCGCGCCAGCTCGACGCGCGTCTTCACGCGCAACGCGGCGTCGAGGTTCGACAGCGGCTCGTCGAACAGGAACACCTTGGGCTGGCGCACGATCGCGCGCCCGATCGCCACGCGCTGGCGCTGTCCGCCGGAGAGCTCGCGCGGCTTGCGCTGCAGCAACTCGGCCAGCTGCAGCATGCGCGCCGCCTCCTGCACGCGGCGCTCGATCTCGTCGGGCCCAAGCTTGCGATGGCGCAGGCCGAACGCGAGGTTCTCGTGCACCGTCATGTGCGGGTACAGCGCATAGCTTTGGAACACCATCGCCACGTCGCGCTCCGACGGCGGCAGGTGGTCGACGCGGCGGCCGTCGATCTCGATCGTGCCGCCGCTGGCCTCCTCCAGCCCGGCGATCAGCCGCAGCAAGGTGCTCTTGCCGCAACCCGAAGGCCCGACAAAGACGCAGAACTCGCCCGGCGCGATCTGCAGGTTGATGTCGGCCAGCACGGCCACGTCGCCGAAGCGCTTGTGCACCTGGCGCAATTCGATGCGATTCACCGTCCCCTCCGTCATGTTCAACCCTTCACCGCGCCCTGCGTCAGCCCGGAGACGATCAGCCGCTGGAACGCGAGCACCAGCAGCACCAGGGGCAGCGTGACGATCACCGACGCCGCCATCAGCGCGCCCCACGGCAGCTCGAAGCTGCTCGGCGCGCTGATCAGCGCAATCGCCACCGGCACCGTGCGCTGCTCGGTGGACAAGGTGAAGGTCAGCGCGAACAGGAACTCGTTCCACGCGGCGATGAAGGCGAGCAGGCCGGTGGCCACCACCGCCGGCCACAGCAGCGGCATGAAGATGCGGAACACCAGCGTCAGCGGGCCGACGCCGTCCATCGCCGCGGCTTCTTCCAGCTCCTTCGGCAGCTGGCGCATGAAGGTGACGAGCACCCACACCGTGAAGGGCAGGGTCAGCATCAGGTCGGCGATCAGCAAGGCACCGAGGTGGTCGTAGAGGCCGAGCCAGCGCACCAGCTCGAACATGCCCGACAGCACCGCGACCTGCGGGAACATCGATGCGGCGAGGATGGTCATCAGTAGCGCGCCGCGGCCGCGGAACTGCACGCGCCCCAGCGCCCATGCCGCCATCAGGCTGAGCACGAGTGACAGCGCGACCACGCCGCCGGCGACGAGCAATGAGTTCAGCAGGTTGTGCGCGAAGGGCTGCTCGCGGAACAGGCTGACGTAGTTGGCGAGCGTCGGCCGTGCTGGAATGAGCTCGGGCGAGAACAGGCCGGTGCGCGTCTTCAGCGAGCTGCTGATCGCGTAGAGCAGCGGGAACACCGAGACGAAGACGAGCAGGCTGGCCGCAGCGATGTAGCCGAGGCGCCGGATCGTCACCGCGGCGATCGTGAAGAACAGCAGCGTCGCCGCCGCCGAGCCGTAGCCTGTCTGCTGGAAGTCGATCAGCTGCTCGCGCACGAACACCGACATGCTGCGCGTGTCGCGGCTGTTGGAGGTCATCACGTAGATGAGGTCGAACACGCGCAGCGCATCGAGCATGCGGAACACCACCGCGACCGCGATGCCCGGCGAGATCAGCGGCAAGGTGATGCGGCGGAACACCGTGAAAGCGGGCACGCCGTCCACGCGCGCGGCCTCGTAGCAGTCGGCCGGCACCATCTGCAGCGCGGCGAGGATCAGCAGCGCCATGAAGGGCGTGGTCTTCCATACGTCGACCAGCACGATGGCGAACAGCGACAGCGACGGGTCGGCCGTCCACGCGATCGGCGCGTGGATCCAGCCCCACTGCAGCAGGTAGTGGTTCACGACGCCGAACTGGTCGTGCAGCATCCAGCTCCACATCTTGGCCGACACCACCGTCGGGATCGCCCACGGCACCAGCATCGCGGCGCGCAGCAGCGTGCGTGCGCGCGACGGCTGGTTGATGAGCAGCGCGACGCTTAAGCCCAGCAGCGTCTCCAGCGCGACCGACAGCGACGCGAACGCCAGTGTGTTGCCCACCGCGCCCCACCAGTCGCGATCGAGCAGCAGGCCGTACTGGCCGATGTAGTTCTCCAGCCAGATGAACTGCCAGCGCGCGGGCTGCGACAGGTGCGCGTCGGTGAGGCTGAAGAACATCGTGCGCAGCAGCGGCCAGCCGGCCACCGCAGCGAGCACCGCGAGCATCGGCGCCAGCATCCACCACGCGCGGCGGCGGCGCTGCGCGGCCCATGCGGAACGCCCGGCGCGCAGGGGCGAGCCGTCGGGCGCGAGGCCCGTGGCGGTATGAATCAGTTCCACTTGGCGCCGCGGCTGAGCCGGTTCAGCGAGGTGTCGAGTCGCGACAGCGCGTCGTCGGGCTTGACCTTCCCGGCCAGCACCTCGTGCACCGCATTCCAGAACTCGTTGCTGACCTGGTTGTAGCGCGCGCCGGTGGCGCTGGTCGGCCGCGCGACGGCGCGGTTGAACACGCCGTAGAGCTCGCCCATGAACGGGTTGGCCTTCAGGATCTCGGCGTCGCGGTACAGCGCCGGCAGCGTCGGGTTGAACGAGCCGGACAGTGCGCGCTCCTTCTGCACTGCGGCGCTCGTCATGTAGAGCACCAGGTCGGCGGCCAGCACCGGGTTGCGCGTGTACTTCGACACCGCCAGCGACTCGCCGCCCAGCGTCGCCGCGTTGCCGCCCATCGCGGTGCCGCGCGGCAGCACCGCGATGCCGACCTTGCCCTTGATGACGCTGTCGCCACCCTGCGCCAGCGACCAGGCATACGGCCAGTTGCGCATGAACACCGCATTGCCGGCCTGGAACACGCCGCGCGATTCTTCCTCGGCGTAGTTGAGCACCGCGGTCGGCGAGATGGTGCCGACCCACGACGCCGCGGTGCGCAGCGCGGCCGCCGCATTGGCATTGCGCACGCTGATGCGGCCATCGCTGTCGACCACCGTGCCGCCGCCGTGGCTGGCCACCCATTCGAGCGCGTTGCAGGTCAGGCCTTCATAGGCGCGGCCCTGCCACACATAGCCCCACATCTTGTCGTTGCCGGCGGCGCGCTCGGCGTCCTGCACCTTCTTCGCGGTGGCGGCCAGCTCGTCCCAGGTGGCGGGCACCTTCTGGCCGTACTTGTCGAGCAGGTCCTTGCGGTAGAACAAGAGCCCCGCGTTGGCGAACCACGGCATCGCCACCAGCCGCCCGGCATGCGTGTTGTTGGCGATGAAGCTCGCGAAGTGCTGGCCTTCGACGCCCTGCGTGTAGGGCTTGAGGTCGAGCAGATGCAGCCCGAGCAGGCCGGGCCAGACGACGTCGATCTGGAACACGTCGATCTTGTCGGAGCCGGCGGACAGCACCTGCTGGTACAGCGCCAGCCGCTCGCTCGAATCGTTGGGCGTGGCGACCACCTGCACCTGGTTGCCCGTCTTCGCGGCCCAGGCCTCGGCGTTGCGCTTGCACAGCTCCAGCTCCTGCCCCACCGCGCCGCAGGAGATCTTGATCGACGCGGCCGATGCGGCCGACGCCATCGCCGCGGCGGCGAGGGCGAGCAGCAGCCGGCTGCACCTGGTTCGTTTCATTCGAGTTTGTCTCCGCGTTCTAGGCCCGCATCAGACCGCGACGGCGTGAACCTCGGATTACGAATGTTGAGCGGCCCTTGAAATATCGTGCAACGAAGCGATCAGCAGCGGGCCGGCAAATGGTTTCTGCAGGAACGGGAAGTCGCCGGTCCATTCGCTGCGCTGCGCGAACAGCTCGGGCGACAGGCCGGACATCAGCACCACCGGCAGCGCCGGCCAGCGCTCGCGCACCTTGCGGGCCAGGCGCAGGCCATCGAGCCCGGGGCCGAGGCAGATGTCCGACAGCAGCAGCGACGGCGCCGCCGCTTCCTGCAGCGCGGCCAGCGCGTCTTCGGCGCTCGGCACCGCCTGCACGTCGGCCTCGGCCTTCGTCAGCACGTCGACCAGCGTGGCGCGGAACGCGTCGTCATCGTCGACCACCAGCAGCTTCAGCCCGGCGAGCGTGAGTTCCTGCGGCGACGGCTCGTGTAGTGCGGGCGCCATGTCGCTGCGCGGCAGCGCTGCAGGGAAGCGCATCATCACCGTGGTGCCGGCGCCCGGCTTGCTGGTCATTGCGATATCGCCGCCGCTTTGTTTGACGAAGCCGTAGACGATCGACAGCCCGAGTCCGCTGCCTTCGCCTGCCGCCTTGGTGGTGAAGAAGGGCTCGAAGACCTTGGCGGTCAGCGCCTCGGGCATGCCGCTGCCGGTGTCGCTGACGCGCAGCTCGAGCGCGGCATCGACGGCGCGCGTGGCCACCTCGAGCCGGCCGCCGTCGGGCATCGCCGCGGCGCTGTTCATCACCAGGTTGAGCAGCGCGTTCTCCAGCTGCCCGCGATCCACATGCACGGCCAGCGGCGCGCTGGCGAGCGCGAAACTCACGCTGACCGAGGCGCCGGCGCTGTACTCAATGAGGTCGCGCATCTGCTCGACCATCTCGTCGACGCCCACATCCTCGGCCTGCAGCGGCTGGCGCCGCGCGAAGGCGAGCAGCCGCCGCGTCAGGCCGGCCGCGCTGCGCGCCGCGCGCTGCACGCGCTGCCACTGCGCATGCGACTTCGGGCTGTGCGCGAGGTCGCCCTCGATCAGCGCGAGGTTGCCGAGAATGGTGCCGAGGTAGTTGTTGAAGTCGTGCGCGACGCCACCGGTGAGCTGGCCCAGCACTTCGAGCTTTTGCGCTTGTTGCAGCTGTGTTTCGATTGCGCGCCGCGCGCTGAGGTCGGTGACCAGCGTGACGCTGCCGCCGGCGGGCATGCGACGCGTGCGCAAGTCGAAGACTTCGCCGGTCGGCAGGCGCAGCTCCAGGTGCTCGTGCTGTGTGAACGCGGCGGCGCCCTGCGCTTCCCCGCCCAGCGGCGCGCTCCACACGCTGCCGTCCGGCAAAGTGGCCAGCCAGGCTTGCGCGGTCAAGCCTTCTGCGGGCGCGGCGCCGTGCGGCGCCAGCATCTCGGCCAGGCGCCGGTTCCACAACAGCAGGCGGCCGTCGCGGTCGAACACCGCGAGGCCGTCGGTCAGGCTGTCGTGCACCGCTTCGAGCAGCTCGCGCTGCGTGTGCAGCTCACCGAGCAGCCGCTGCTTGGCCAGCAGGTGGTCGCGAAAGACCTCGAAGCTGCGCGCCAGCGCGCCGAGCTCGTCGCGCCGCCGCGTGGCCGGTGTCGCCTGCGCGGTGTCGCCCTGCGCGAGGCGCGACATCACGTCGGTGATGGTCTCGATCTCGCCCACCAGGCGCCGCACATAGCGCGTGGCCACGGTCGCGATCGCGAGGCTGGCCAGCGCCAGCACCAGCATGCCGGTCTCGTTGGACTGGATCACGCGGCGCACGTGCTCGCTGCGCTCGCCGGCGGCGGCGCGCAGCTGCGCCACGTAGCGCGAGACCTCCCCGCTCAGCTCGTCGGCATGCGCGCGGGTCAGCACGACGATGTAGTCGGTGCGCGCGTCCAGATCCAGCAGGTCCTGGCGCAGCGACAGCAGCGCATCGCGCCCGCCGGCCAGCCCGGCCAGGCCTTGCGCGAGCGCCGGGTCCAGCGCGGCGAGCGCGTTGCGGCGGCGGGCCGCGAGCAGCAGCGCTTCGACGTCGGCCTGCAGGCGGCCGATGGTCGCCGCGTCCTGCGCCGCGGTGGCGAGCACGAGGCTGGACCACAGCGTGGCCACCGCCGGGTCGGCGGGCGGCGCGCGCTCGCCGTGCAGCGCGCTGCCCAGGCGATCGAGGCGCGCGAGTTGCTGCTCCAGCCGCGCCTGCAGCGCCTGCTTGCGCCGCGTCAGCTCGACCAGCGTGCGCAGGTGCTGGCCCACGCCTTCCTGCAGATGCGCGAGCACGCCTTGCAGCTCGGGTGTGGGCTGCAGATCGACCGTGTTGCGATGGATCTGCTCGAGCAGGCTCTCCACCGCGCTGCGGTTGGCTTCGAGCTCCTGCTGCGTCGCCGAGTCGCTGAGCTTGGGCGCCAGCGCGGCCAGCTGCGTGGTGCGCTGCGCCAGCTCCAGCGCGTGCGAGATGTTGGGCAGCAGATCGCGCTCGACGCCGGCCAGCGCCTGCTGCGTGCTGCGCATGCCCCACCAGCCGACGACCGTCAGTGTCAGCGCCGCGACCAGCAGCACCAGAAAGGCCGCCAGCAGCCGCGTGCGAACGCGATGCGGGTTCACACTTTCACCACGTCCGCTGCGAAGGTGTAGCCCAGGCCGCGCTCGGTGCAGATGTAGCGCGGGTGCTTGGGGTTCGGCTCGATCTTGCGGCGCAGGCGCAGGATCAGCACATCGATCGTGCGGTCGAACACCTCGGTCTCGAGGCTGCGGGTGTGCTCGAGCAACTGGTCGCGCGTCCACACGCGCCGCGGCTGGCGCACGAAAGCCTCGAGCAGGCGGAACTCGGCCTGCGTCAGCGCGCACAACGCGCCATCGGCGGCGCGCAGCTCGCGTTCGCCGAGGTCGAGCAGCCAGTCGCCGAAGCGCAGGCAGTCACCGCTGCTGCGCTTGGCCGGGGCGGCGGGCGGCGGCAGCGCCGCTTCCGCCGTGCTGCCGTAGCGGCGCAGCACGGCGCGCACGCGCGCCACCAGCTCGCGCGGGCTGAACGGCTTGACGAGGAAGTCGTCGGCCGCCAGCTCCAGCAGCAGCACGCGGTCGGTCTCGTCGCTGCTGCCGCTGATCATGATGATGGGGATCTGCGAGCTCTGGCGCAGCTGGCGCGCCAGCGTCAACCCGTCTTCGGCCTTCAGCCGAAGATCGAGCAGCATCAGCTCGTAGGCGCGCGCGGCCATCGCGCGGCGCGCCTCGTCGCCGCTGCCGGCGCCATCGGCCTCGAATCCGGCCTTGCGCAGCAGGTCCTGCAGCAGCGCCACCATGTCCGACTCGTCGTCGACGACGAGGATGTGGGGTTTTGTCTCCACGGTCTTGTCTCTCTCCGGCTCTCGTTATCGCTTATCGCCGCGCTCGGCGTTCTTCTCAAGCGGACAAATACCAGAGTCGCGGCCGCGCGTGATTTCAAGCGCGATGACAAATATTTCAGCGCCGGCTCACCAGCGTGCCGCCAACGCCTGAAGCTGCGCCGCCTCGGCATCGCTGAGCAGTGCGCGCCACGCCCCATGCGCCGGGCTCACCCACCACACCTGCTGGGCCGAGACGATGAACTCGGCGCGCAGCTCGTTGCCCTCGAACAGGCGCAGCGGCGCACCGTCGGCGGGCGGGCCGGGTGCGCGTTGCCAGCGGCCGGCCGTGACGCTGCGCAGCTGCTCGAACCAGGCCTGCTGTGCGCTGCCATGAGCGATCGAGCGCTCGCCGAGCGACCAATGCAGCGCCGGCCCGCGCGCGGCAAGCAACTCGGCCACCGGCGGCAGCGGGTCGAGCGCGGTCGGCGCGAAAGACAACGCACGGTCGCTGCGCTGCAGGGCCTCGGCGCTGGCGGCGCGCTCGCGCTTGGCCATCAACGCGGCTGGGCCCGCGGGCGCCGGGCGCGGCGCGGCCAGATCCTGCGGCGCAGGCTCCTGTGCGGGTGGGACGCCGGCCTCCGTGCGCGGCGCGGGCGCGGGAG
>VBDL01000836.1:0-1511 GCA_005884255.1 Betaproteobacteria bacterium
CGCATCGACGAGGCCCGGATGATCGCGCTCAACGCGCAGGTCGAGCTCGACGGGATGAGCTTCGCCGAAGCGGCGCGGCGCTTCGTCGCCGGGCAGATCGCTCCCACCGCGCACGACCGGCAGAGCTTCGCGCAACGGCTGTTCGCCGCCGACTTCGGCCGCCTCGCGCTGCAGCATGTGCTGCTGGTTTTCGGCTCGCTGCTGATCGCGGTGATCGTCGGCGTGCCGCTGGGCATCGTGGCCTGGCGCTGGCCGCGCGGCGCCGGCGTGCTGCTCGGCACGGTCGGTTTGCTGCAGACGGTTCCGTCGCTCGCGCTGCTCGCGTTCCTGATCGCGCTGGTCGGCGGCATCGGCCTGCTGCCCGCGGTGCTGGCGCTGTTCCTGTATGCGCTGCTGCCGATCGTGCGCAATACCCACGCCGGGCTCGCCGGCGTATCGAGGGGCCTCGCCGATGCGGCGCTGTCGCTCGGCCTGACCCGCCGCCAGTGCCTGCGCCACGTCCAGCTGCCGCTGGCCACGCCGACGCTGATGGCCGGGGTGAAGACCGCCGCGGTCATCAACGTCGGCACCGCGACGCTGGCCGCCTTCATCGGTGCCGGCGGTTTCGGCGAGCGCATCGTCGCCGGCCTGGCGGTCAACGACAGCGATGCGATGCTCGCCGGCGCGTTGCCCGCCGCCGCGTTGGCGCTGCTGGTGCAATGGGTCTTCGATGTCGCCGAACGCTTGCTGGTTCGAACACCGCGCCAGGCCTGATCAGCCCGAGGAGACCCATGAATTCGCTGACGCCCTTCGAGACCGCGGATCAGCGCACAGCGGCCCCCTGAGGCTCGCAGCGGCCGACGCCGGGCGACAATCGCGGCATGGACTTCGCGCTCTGGCTCACGCTCGCACTCACCCTCGTCAATCTGCTCCTGATCCTCTGGTTCGGCCTGCGCCGGCGTCATGCCGACGAGTCCGAGCATGCAGCCACCCAGCTCGCGCAGGCCTGGCGCGGCGAGTCCGAGCGGCTCGAGCGCGAACTGCGTGACGAGGTCGGCCGCAGCGCCTCGAGCACGCGGCTCGAGCTCGGCAACACGCTGGGCTTGCTGCAGCAGACGCTGGTCAACCAGCATGGCGAGGCGGCGCGCACTCACAACGAGCAGGTGCAGGCCTCGCGCGACGCGCTCGACGGCGCGTTGAAGCGAAGCTCCGACGCGCTGGTCGAGCAATTGCGCGTGCTGTCGGACGGCAACGAACGGCGGCTGGCCGAAGTGAAGACCGCCGTCGAGCAACGCCTCACATCACTGCAGCAGGGCAACGAGCAGAAGCTCGAGCAGATGCGCGCGACGGTCGACGAGAAGCTGCACGCGACGCTGGAAGCGCGGCTCGGCGAGAGCTTCAAGCAGGTGGCCGACCGGCTCGACCAGGTGCATCGTGGGCTGGGCGAAATGCAGTTGCTGGCGAAGGACGTCGGCTCGCTGAATCGCGTGCTGACCAACGTGAAGACACGCGGCATCTTCGGCGAGGTACAG
>VBDL01000836.1:1584-3829 GCA_005884255.1 Betaproteobacteria bacterium
CCGGGGCAGCGCGAAGACGGTGCGCCGTTGTGGCTGCCGATCGATGCGAAGTTTCCGCGCGAAGACTACGAGCGCCTGGTCGAAGCGCAGGAGCGCGCCGACCCGCTGGCCGTCGAGGCGGCCGGGCGCGCGATCGAGAACCGCTTGCGCATCGAGGCGCGGACGATTCGCGACAAGTACGTCGCTCCGCCGCACACCACCGATTTCGGCATCATGTTCGTGCCGACCGAGGGCCTGTACGCCGAGGCGCTGCGCCGCCCCGGGCTGGTCGAGGGCATGCAGCGCGAACACAAGGTGATGCTCGTCGGGCCCACCACGCTGCTGGCCACGCTGACCAGCCTGCAAATGGGCTTTCGCACGCTCGCGCTGGAGAAACGCAGCGCCGAAGTGTGGGAGGTGCTGGGTGCGGTGAAGACGGAGTTCGGCAGGTTCGGCGAGGTGCTCGCGAAGACGAAGAAGAAGCTCGACGAAGCGAGCAACACCATCGACGCGGCCGAACGCCGAACGCGGGCGATGACGCGCACATTGAAGTCGGTGGAAGCCGTTTCGGAGGGCCGGGTGCAGGCCTTGCTGCCGGGTCTGGCCGAGTTCGCCGACGAGGAGGACCTAGCTTGAGCTTGCCGAAAGCGCCCGACCGTCCTGAGCTTGTCGAAGGATTGACGCGCTTTTCGCGCCCGCTGCTGGCGCTGATCTTCGGCCAGGTCGCGCTGCATTCGTGCATGGCCGGCGTGCGCATGGCCGCACCCTTGCAGGCGCTGCGCCAGGGCCACAGCGAATGGGCGGTGGGCGTGCTGATGGCGCTGTTCGCCACCGCGCCGATCCTGCTCGCGCTGCCCGCCGGCCGCATGGCCGACCGCCACGGCTACCACCGGCCGCTGCATGTCGCGGTCGGCCTGTCGCTCGCCGGCGGCGTGGTGCCGGCGCTGACCAGCCACTATCTCGCGATGTGCCTGGCCGCGCTGCTCACCGGCGCCGGCGCGAACTTCGGCCTCATCACGATTCAGCGCACGGCCGGGCGCATGGCCAGCGACGCGACCGAGCGCGCCGGTGGTGGCCGGCGCGATCATCGACCTCGCGGGCTTTCGCGCGGCTTTCGCCGTGCTGATGCTGATGCCGTTGGCGGCGCTGTTCTGGGCCCGCGGCGTGCCGGTCGAGGCGCGTGCCGAGCCGGTCGCGACGCTCACGCGCCCACCGGCCTCGTGGGAGCTGCTGCGATCGCCGGCGCTGCGCCACCTGCTGCTGGTGAACTGGCTGCTCTCGGCGAGCTGGGACGTGCACACCTTCGTGCTGCCGATCCTCGGCCACGAACGCGGCTTGAGCGCTTCGGCCATCGGCGCCATCCTCGGCGTCTACGCGCTCGCGGTGGCCTCGGTGCGCTTCGCGATTCCCTTGCTTGCGCACCGGCTGAGCGAGTCTCAGGTCGTCGCCAGCGCGATGCTCGCCACCGCGCTCGTCTTCGCGATCTACCCGTTCACCCGTTCGGCCTGGCCGATGGCGATCTGTGCGGTGCTGCTCGGCATGGCGCTCGGCTCCGTGCAGCCGATGATCATGTCGATGCTGCACCACATCACGCCGCCGCAGCGCCACGGCGAGGCGATCGCGCTGCGTTCGATGACGATCAATTTTTCCAGCTCGCTGATGCCGCTGCTGTTCGGCGCCGTCGGCGCGGCGCTCGGCGTGGCCTCGCTGTTCTGGCTGATGGGCATGGCCGTCGCCGCAGGCAGCGTGCCGGCGCGGCGACTCGGCGCGGCGCCGGCAGAGGCCGCTAGAACTTGATGCCCGACGGTTCGGGCTGGGCCGCCGGTTCGGGCAGCGTGGCCTGCGGCACCGTCGGTTGCGCGGTCTGCGGCACGCCCGCGTCGCGCCGCTCGGTCAGCGGTGTCGCCGGCGGGTACTGATAGGTCGCCGGCAGGCGCGACTCGCGCGGGTAGCCGGCCGAGTCGAGGTAGGAATTCCATGTGTCACCGGACAGGCCACGCAGCACTTGCGATCCGATGGCGAGCGTCGGCGCCTGCGTGCCGCCCGACAGGCGCTGCAGCGCCTCGGCGTCTTCGCGGCTCAACACCTGCTTCTCGGCGAACGGGATGCCGCGCTGGCGCAGCAACTCGCGGGCGGCGTCGCACGGGTTGCAGTTGTTCATCGTGTACAGCGTCACCGGGTAGCGCACCGCCGGTTGGCGCAGTTCGAGCGGCAACTGGGTTTCGGCGATCGCATTGCCGCCGGCGCCGAGCGAGCTCACCTTGCT
>VBDL01000083.1:0-7522 GCA_005884255.1 Betaproteobacteria bacterium
GAAGGACGGCAGAGTGAACGGGGTGTCGGAAGGAGAATTGAGGCTGGGGTATTGAGGCAGCGAGAATCGTGCCTTCGGCCCGTCCGCTCCCCACCTTGCCACTAGACCGCCAGATGGAAGACTGTGGCGACTGTCTCCTGGTGGCCGACCGCCGGCGCTGAGGCGACAGGAGCGAACGACAGGTCATCGAGCCGGAGCTGTCATTCGGGCCGGGATGGCGGCTATGGGTTGTACAGCTGTCGGCCGGTGGCGCTCGCTGGCCAGCCGTAGTAGACCCATTGCGCTAGTCCCGAAGCCCGAAAGCGGTCGCCCGGATCGGTCCCGCAAGCAGACCGGTGTGCCAGCACTCCCAGCCCAGAGTTCGACCGCTCGCCCTAGCCGAGGGGCTCGAGTTCCTCGATGCGCTCCTCCCCGTGGCCCGACCCTCCGCCTCACGCTACTGACACTGGAAGCTCGCTGCGCTCTCGATGTCCGTCGCGCCGGCCTTCAGCATGGCCTGCTTCGGATAAGCGCACAGTGGCCGCGTCCGCGTGGCCGACCAGCCGGCCGCGGCGACGTCCGGGTCCGCGGGGTTGACGCCGGCCACGACGCTGTCCGGCGCCGTGCCCTTCTCCACCCAATCCTCCAGTGCGGTCAACATGTTGAAGCGGTCGGTCGCCGGGCCGCCGGTGCAGTGGTTCATCCCCGGGACCAGGAACAGGCGCGCGTAAACGGCCGCATTGGCATCGGCTGCCTTCAGCGCGTCGTACCAGGCGATCGTGTCGTTCGCCGAGAACACCGGGTCGGCGGTGCCGTGGTAGACGATCAGCTTGCCGCCGCCTTGCTTCAGCTTCGTCAGCTGGGTCGGGTTCGGCGGCGTCATGAAACTCATCGCCGACTCGTTGAACGGCGCCGCGATCGCGAAGATCTTCGGCGCGTCGGTGTCCATGCTGAAGCCGAGCTGGTAGCCGAGGCCGCCGTCCGAGAGGTCCGGCACGTCGGGCGGTGTCGTGAAGACATAGCCCATCGCGCCGGCGCCGATGAGCGTGTTGAATGGCAGCGGCGCAAAGCCGGCATCGAGTTTCCAGAAACGCCAGTTCGCGCCCGCGATGCCTGGGTCCCACGGCCAGCTCGCGTACAGGCTCTGGCCGGCCGTGTTCTTCGCGCCGTCGAAGACCTTCTGCAGCGCCGTCTTCTGCGCCGTGGTGAGGCAACCGCTGGTCGCGGCGCCGCTGCAGGTCGGCACGTCGGTCGTGAGGTTGAACGCGGCTTGGCAGGCGATGCGGTCGTTGACGATGCCGTCGCTTGCACCGTCGAGCGCGTCGCACTTGGCGAGGATGCTCTGCGAGACCAGCGCCATCGCGGCCTGCGGGAACGCGTCCTTCGGCAGCTGTCCGGTGCCGGCCGCGGACATGAACTGCTGCGTGTCCCAGGCCTCGGCCACAGCCGCCTTCGGGAGGTTGAAGCCGGGGTCAGCGGCGATCAGGCCGTCGAACTGGTCGCCGAAGCGCGCGGCTGTCACCATCGCCTGGCGGCCGCCGTTGGAGCAGCCCATGAAGTATGAGCGCGTCGGCTTGCTGGCATAGCGTCGCTCGACGATCGCCTTGGCCAGCGGCGTCAGAGTGCCCACGGCGTTGTAGCCGTAGTCCACCCGCGCCTGCGGGTCGAGCGCGAAACTCACGTCGGCCTGGCCGGTGGCATGGCCCGCGTCTGTCGCGACGACCGCATAACCCTGCGCCAGCGCCGTCGTGCTGGTCGTGTTGATGAGGCTGCCGACAGCCGGGTTGATGACACCATCGGTGCCGCCGCCGCCCTGGAAGAAGAACTTGTGCTTCCAGTCGGCGGGCTGCGGCAGCCGCAGCTCGAAGCCGATCGCATACGCCTTGCCGTCGATGCCGGTACGGTCGTTGATCGAGCCGGTGACCTTGCAATGCGCCGGCAGCGCACCCGATGCGGCCACCTCGACGGCCTGCGCGACCTTCAGGCCCGAGAGGCCGAGATTGGCGGTCGTGATGTCGGCGCAGTTCAACGGCTGCGGACTGTCGCTGCCGCCTCCGCAAGCGGCCAGCGCGGCGGCGCAGATCGCCGTGGCAAGTGTGTGCATGCCCGCGGGACGAAACCCCATGAATGTCTCCTTGTCAGTGGCAGCCTCCCTCGGGCCGCCTGCCGCACACACTAAGGAGTGCCCCCGGTTCCGTCTTGGCGAATCGCGCCGTATTGTCGAATCCGGCCTGCCGGTAAACCCGAAGGCGTCTCGCAACACACGCTGGCGATCGCTCCCAGCCCGCCCCTTGAGCCTTCTGTCCTTGCTGCCCGGATCCCCCGACTCGTTCCCGCAGGACTCGCCGCCGGGCCGAGTGCTCGCGCTGTCGGCCGCGGACTGCGATGGCGCCGCGGTGCTCGACGTAATCGGCCCGCCGACCGGAGAGGTGCGCCACCACCACGAGCTGGTGTGCCTGCAGCGCTGGCTGGCCCCGCTGACCGTGCGGCCACTGCGGTCGGACGGCGGCTGGCAGGTGCTGCGGCCGCAGATGCGGCTGTGGCGCCCCGAGGAGGCGCAGCACTTCCAGTGGAACGGCAGCGTGCACCAGCACTTCGTGCTCATCACGCGCCAGCGGATCGAGCGCATCCTCGAACGGCCCTATGCCCGCTGCGGGATCGACCGCTGGGGTGGCCGGGACTTCGACGATCGCCTCGTCACCCAGCTGGTCACCGCAATGACGCAGGACTGCGCCGATCGCAGCCCGGCCGGCCCGCTGGTGGTTGATGCGCTGGTGACAGCCCTCGTCCACCGGCTCGCCACGTCGACGCCGCCATCCCCGGTGCGAACCCGGCTCTCGCCCGCTCGCGTTCGGCGCGTTCTCGACTTCATCGAAGCCGAGCTGCACCGCCCACTTTGCCTTGACGAGCTGGCAGCACAGGCCGACGTCGGCGTGCGCCGCTTCTGCGCGGCCTTCCGCGACGCGGTCGGCACCAGCCCGCACCAGCACCTGCTGCGGCGCCGGGTCGAGCGCGCGAAGCAGCTGCTTCGCGACGGTACGCTGAGCCTGGCCGACGTCGCGGCTGCGGTCGGCTTCAGCGACCAGAGCCAGTTCACGCGCACCTTCACCCGCATCGCCGGCTCGAGCCCCGGGCGATACCGCGGCCGCTCGCCGGCTGCCGACTGAACGACCGGCGGCCTTCGGCGCCTCGGCCTTCGGTCGCGGCGCCGGACGACGCCCCTCGCCGCAATCAGTGCAGCTGCATCGGCTGTAGCGCCGTGGCCGGCGGCGCGCTCGGAATCGTCGCATCCTGTTCAAGTGCAAGTTCGGTGTTGACGTAGTCTTGCGCCAGCTCCCTCGCAAGGACCTCACGATCGCAGGCCCTCTCCCAGATCGACACGACCACACACGCCACGGCGTTGCTCATCGTGCTTGTCAGGGCCCGCGCCTCGGACATGAAGCGATCGATGCCGACGATGAGCGCCACGCCGGCCACCGGCAGGTCGGGCATCACGGTGAGCGTGGCGACCAGCGCGACGAAGCCGCTGCCGGTGACGCCGGCTGCACCCTTCGACGTCAGCAGCATGAGCCCGAGCATCGCGCCGATCTGCGTCCAGGAGAGATGGATGTCGCAGGCCTGCGCGACGAACATCGACGCCAGCGTCAGGTAGATCGCGGTGCCGTCGAGGTTGAACGAATAGCCGGTCGGCAACACCAGCCCGACGACGCCCTTCTTGCAGCCCAGCCGCTCGAGCTTCATCAGGAGCCGCGGCAACACCGGCTCGCTCGACGAGGTGCCGAGCACGACCAGCAGCTCCTCGCGGATGTAGCGCAGCAGCTGCCACAGCTTGAAGCCGTGCATGCGCGCCAGCAGCCCGAGCACCACCACGACGAAGAAAACACACGCGACGTAGAACGTGCCGATCAGCAGCCCGAGCGATCCGATGGACTTGATGCCGTAGCGGCCGACGGTGAACGCCATCGCGCCGAAGGCGCCGAGCGGCGCGAGCCGCATGATGAAGCCGAACGCCGCGAAGAGCATGTGCGCGAAGCCGTCGATGCCGTCCAGCACCGCGCGGCCGCCGGCACCGATGCGGGTGAGACCGAACCCGCACAGCACGGACAGCAGCAGCACCGGCAGCACCTCGCCTTCGGCGAAGGCGCCGAAGAAGGATGAGGGGATGATGTGCAGCACGAACTCCGTGAAGCCGCGCGGCGGCACCTGGCTCGCATACTTCGCGGCCACCGCGGCATCGAGGTGCTTGGGGTCGATGTGCATGCCCGCGCCCGGCTGCAGCAGGAACACTGCCGCGAGCCCGGTGAGCAGCGCCAGGATGGTCAGCGCGTAGAACAGGCCCATCGATTTCAGCAGCGTCTTGCCGATCTCGCGCGAGTCGTTCAACGAGGTGATGCCGCTGACGATGGTGCAAAAGACGATCGGCGCGATCATCATCTTTACCAGCTTGACGAAGCCGTCGCCCAGCGGCTTGAGGTTGGCGCCGAAGTCCGGCCACCAGTGGCCCACGGCAATACCGAGCGCCAGAGCGATCAGGACCTGGACGTAGAGAAGCTTGAGCAGCTTGGCCGGTTTCATGGGTCTGTCTCCTGGATATGGGCGAACGACGGCCTTGCCGATCTGCGTCGGCTCGTAAGGCGGGCGCTGAATTCAGCGCAGCGTGGCGAGCACGCGGTCGACCATCACGCCGGATTGGCCGAGATAGTTGGCGGGATCGCACAGCCGCGCGAGCGCGGCACGGTCGAGGTGGCGCTTGATCTCCGGGTGCTCGGCCAGAAGGTCCAGCAACGGGCGCTGCTGCTTCACCGCATCCCGGCAGATGTCGTAGACCAGGTCGTGCGCGTACTCTCGGCCGATGTAGGGCCCGAGACCCATCATCACCGCCTCGCTCATCACGAGCCCGTGCGTCAGGTCGATGTTGCGGCGCATCGCCTTCGCATCGACTTCCAGGCCTTCGAGCACGAAGCGCGACTGCTTCAGCGCGCCGGCCATCAGGCAGAACGCTTCGGGCAGCACGATCCACTCGATCTCCCACGGGCCGGTCGAGCGCTCGTGGTCGGCGACCATCGCGTCCATCAGGGCGGCCGCGTGCTGGCGCACCACCGAGATCGCCGCATGGATGTAGCAGCTGGAGATCGGGTTGCGCTTCTGCGGCATCGTGCTGGAGGAACCCCGGCCGTGCGCGAACGGCTCGTAGACCTCGCCGACCTCGGTCTGCATCATCAGCTTGACGTCCATGCTCAGCTTGCCGAGTGTGCCGCCGACCAAGCCGAGGAAGGCACCCACCTCGGCGATGTTGTCGCGGATCGTGTGCCAGGCGATCACCGGCTGCTTCAGGTCGAGCTCGGCACACAAGCCGGCCTGCGTCTGCATCGCGCCCTTCTCCAGCGACGCCAGCGTGCCGGCGGCGCCGGCGAACTCGCCGACGAGCACGCGCTCCTTCAACTGCGCGAGCCGCTCGCGATGACGTTCGATCGCCGACAGCAGGCCAGCCATCTTGTAGCCGAAGGTCACCGGAATCGCCTGCTGCAGGTTGCTGCGGCCGATCATCGGCGTGTCGCGATGCGTCTTCGCGTGGCGCGCCATCGCGGACGAGATCGCGGCGAGCTCGCGCTCGACGATCGCCAGCGCCTCGCGGATCTGCAGCACCGTCGCGGTGTCGGTGATGTCCTGCGTCGTCGCGCCCCAGTGGCAGTACTCGCCGAGTTTGTCGCGGCACAGCGCGTTGAGCTGGGACACCACGCCGAGGATCGGGTAGCCGACGCGCTCGGTCTGCTGGCGCAGCAGGCCCACGTCGATCTGCTCGAGCTTGCAGTGGCTGACTATCTCGTCGGCGGCCTCCTGCGGGATCAGGCCGAGGCGGCCTTGCACCTTGGCCAGCGCAGCCTCGATGTCGAGGTACTTCTGCGTGCGGTTCTCGTCGGACCAGACATGGCGCATCTCGTCGCTGGAGAAGATGCCCTGGAAGATGGCGGAGTCGATGATCGTGGCGGGCATGGCGGATCGGCCGTCGAGCTGCGCGGCGCCGGGCGATGCAGTCTCGGCGGCGATCACGCGGCGCGCCCAGTCGAGGGCCGCTGCGCTGGGCGCCAGTGCGGCGTGCAGCGGCGCGACCTGGCGCGGGTGTATGCACAGCTTGGCCCCGAAGCCATGGCGACGCGCCCACGCGAGGTCGGCGAGCAGGCGCTGCTCGTCGTCGATCTGCGGCGTGACACCGGCCACCGGTGCTGCCAGCCCGGCGACACGCGACGCGATCGCGAGCATGCTTGCGGCATGCGAGAGGCCCTCGATGCCGTCGGTGGTGTCCAGGTCGAGGTCGAGCGCGTAGTCGAGGGTGCCGAACACCAGCCGCACGACGCCGTCGGCGCCGGCCACCTCGTGCGCCGCCGCGGCACCACGCGCGCTCTCGACCAGCGCGAGCACGCGCGCATCGGGCACGGCGGCCCGCACGGCCTGCACGTGCGCCGCCGACTCGGCCTTCGGCAGCATCACGCCGGCGACGCCGGCATGGCGCAGCAGGCGCAGGTCGTCAGCGAAGGCGCTGGAATGGGCGTCGTTGATGCGGACGACCAGGCGAGCGCGGTCGTGCGCGGTGATTTCGTCGCACCACTGCGCGACCGCGTCACGCGCTTCGCCCTTGGCCGGCGGCGCGACGGCGTCCTCCAGATCGAGCACGACCGCGTCGGCACCGCTGGCCAGCGCCTTGACGAAGCGCTCGGGGCGGTTGCCCGGCACGAAGAGGTAAGTGCGTGCGTCCATCAGATCGCCTCGGCCTCGCGCAGCGTCCGAATGCTGTCGGCACCGAATCCCAGTTCGGCCAGGATCGCGTCGGTGTGCTCGCCGAGCGCGGGCACCGGGTCCATGCGCGGGCCATCGTTCCATGTGCCGGGCGGCAGCATCGCGGGCAGCGGTCCGACCGACGAGCCGACCTCGCGCCAGCGCTCGCGCGCCTTCAGCTGCGGGTGGTCCCACACCTCATGCATCGTGTTGACGCGCGCGTTGGCGATCTGCGCCGCCCATCGGCACCCGTGGGGAACGGACCATAGGGATAGATCGTCGCGTGCGCCGCGCCGGTGCGCGGCGGCGGCGGCGCGCCATCGAACGCGTAGTACAGCGGATAACTCGTCCATTCGGCCAGCGATTCGAGCATCGAGATGTCGATGTGCTGGCCGCGCCCGGTCTGCGCGCGTTGCAGCAGCGCGGCGAGGATGTTGGTGTAGGCGTACATGCCCGCCGCGATGTCGGCGATCGACGGGCCGGCCTTGCACGGCTCGTCGGGCGTGCCGGTGACCGACACGAAGCCCGCCTCGCTCTGGATCAGCAAGTCGTAGGCTTTCTTGTCGCGGTACGGGCCGTCCGCGCCGTAGCCGGAGATGTCGCACACGATGATGGCCGGCTTTTTGGCCGCCAGCACCTCGTAGCCCAGCCCCAGGCGCGCGGCGGCGCCGGGCGCAAGGTTCTGCACCACCACATCCGCCTTCTCGAGCACCAGGCGTTCGAGCACCTTCGCGGCGTCGGGATGCTTCACGTCGAGCGTGAGGCTTTC
>VBDL01000083.1:7556-9859 GCA_005884255.1 Betaproteobacteria bacterium
GACACCGGGGCGCTCGATCTTGATGACGCGAGCG
This sequence comes from Betaproteobacteria bacterium, assembly GCA_005884255.1. Lineage (GTDB taxonomy): Bacteria > Pseudomonadota > Gammaproteobacteria > Burkholderiales > Burkholderiaceae_C > VBDL01. The sequence continues at coordinate 7,591 of VBDL01000083.1, forward strand.
CCGAGGTCGGCGAGCTGGCGCGTGGCGAACGGCGCCGCGATGGCGTGCTCGAGCGTGACGACGGTGAGTCCCTTCAGCGGTTGCATGTCGAACTCCTGGTCAACGCAGCGTCGCCACCGCGTCCATCGTGAGCCAGCCCTCATGGTCCTGCGCCCACAGCTTGACGGTCTTGCCGTCGTCCTGAGGCAGGCCGTTGACGCGCAACGGGTTCAGGTCGAAGGTCGGTCGCACGGCCTTGAAGCGAAAGGTCGCGACATCGGCTTGCGGCGCGTTGCGGCGCACGAGGTCCATCAGCAGCGTCGCGATCAGCGGGCCGTGCACGATCAGTCCGGGATAGCCCTCGACCTCGGTCACGTACTTGCGGTCGTAGTGGATGCGGTGTCCGTTGAACGTGAGCGCCGAGTAGCGGAACAGCAGCACGTCGTCAGGCACGATCTCGCGTTGCCATGGCGCGCCGGTCTGCGCACGCTGCGGCGGCGGTTCCACGTCGTCCGCGCGCTTCGCTTCCCGATAGACGATGTCGTGGAATTCGACGATCGCCGGGGCCGAGGACCCGTTGCAGCGCAGCTCGTGGCGCACCTTCACGAACACGAGCTTGCCGGTGCGGCCCTCCTTGGCCGACACGTCGGCGATCGTGAGCGGAACTCGAATTGACTGCCGGCCCACATGCGCCGCGGCAACGGCACCGGCGGCAGGAAGCCGCCGCGCTTCGCGTGGCCGTCAGCGCCGATTTCGTTCTGCCGGTGCAGCGGCAGGAAGTACAGCCAATGCCACAGCGGCGGCAGCGCGGTGCCGTCCTTGACCGGCATCGCCGGGTGGTCGAGCGTGGCATTGAGCGCCTGCACCGGCGTGGCGCCGATCCGGTCGCGCACCGTCTCGCTGCGGCCGATCCAGGCCTGCCGATCGTCGATGGAGGTATCTATGACTACTCTCCTTCGGTTCAATCGGCGGTCAGCTGGGCGCGCTGCACAACGCCCTTCCACTTCACCAGCTCGCTCTTGACCAGCGCGCCGAACTGCTCGGGCGTGCTCGTCTCGACGTCGGCGCCGTGGTCTTCGATGCGCTTGATGATTTCCTTGTCGGCCAGCACCTGGTTCAGCGACTTGTTGAGCTGGTCGATGATCGGCTTCGGCGTCTTGGCCGGCGCGAAGAAGCCGTACCACTGCTGCACCTCCACGCCGTCGATGCCGGCCTCCTTCAGCGTCGGCACGTCGGGCAGTAGCGCCGAACGCTTGGGCCCAGCGATCGCGAAGGCGCGCAGCTTGCCGGACTTCACGTGCGGCAGCGCGGTGAACAAGCTCGGGAACATGAACTGCGTCTGTCCGCCGATGGTGTCGCTGACCGCCGGTGCGGCGCCCTTGTAGGGCACGCCGAGCATGACCACCCCGGCGTTGAGCTTGAACAGCTCGGCCGCGAAGTGCGGCGCGGTGCCATTGCCGGCCGAGGCATAGGTGTACTTGTCCGGCTTGGCCTTGAGCTGTGCCACCAGGTCCTTGACGTCCTTCACCGGAACGCCGGCATTGGCGACCATCAATGTCGGCGAGTAGCCGACCAGCCCGATCGGCGCGAAGTCAGCCACCGGGTCGTAGCGCAGCTTCTGCAGCGCAGGGTTCATCGCGTGCGTGGCGATGTAGCCGAACATCAGCGTGTGGCCGTCCGGCGCGGCGCGCGCAACGAGCTCGCTCGCGATCGCGCCGTTGGCGCCGGCGCGGTTGTCGATGATGATCGTCTGGCCGAGCAGCGAACCGAGCTTCTGCGCGATGGTGCGCGCCATCGCATCGTTCCCGCCGCCGGCCGCGGTGGGCACGACGATGGTGATGGTTTTGTCGGGATAGGCCATCGCCACAGGTGCGGCCGCGGCCATGACGGCGGCCACGGCAGGAGCGATCAAGCGCTTCATCGGTTTGTCTCCTTCAGTGGATTTCGAGAACACGTAGGGCGGGATGTGGAGTTCGCCTTGCAGGATCTTTCGGGCGGTGCGCACGAGCGCGGCGCGCTCGACGCGGGCGTCGGCGCCGGCGCCTTCGACTGCCACCTCGACGTCGATGCGTCCTTGGGGATGCACCACCGAGATGCCGCGCACGCCGGTTGTTCTGGTGTCGCCGCTGATCACCGTTCCCGGCAATGCGAACGCGGTGGCGACGCCGATCGCACCGGTCACCGCATGCGAGGCATGGCAGCGCCGCGGCGTGAAGTAGCGCGAGGTGATGCTGTCTTCATCGTTGCCGTCGCTGGCAATCACCGGTTTGGGCACGACGCTGTTCGAGAC
>VBDL01000084.1 GCA_005884255.1 Betaproteobacteria bacterium
TCTGCCCGGTGTTGCCATCGACCACCAGCAAGACCTCGTGCGGCGCCGTTTCCTGCGCCTTGCCGATCACGCGCTTGATCTTCTTCAGCTCCTCCATCAGGTGAAGCTGCGTGGGCAAACGGCCGGCGGTGTCGGCAATGACCACGTCGCAGCCGCGCGCGCGGCCGGCGTTGATCGCGTCGAAGGTCACCGCCGCCGGGTCGGCGCCTTCCTGGCTGACGATTTCCACATGGGCACGATCGGCCCAGATCGACAGCTGCTCCCGCGCCGCGGCGCGGAAGGTGTCGGCCGCCGCCAGCAGCACTTTCTGATCGCCCTCGGCGAGATGGCGCGTGAGCTTGCCGATGCTCGTGGTCTTGCCGGCGCCGTTGACGCCGACGACCATCATCACCGTGGGCGGCGCGTCGGTCAGCGTGAGCTGCTTCTCCAGCGGCCGCAGCAGCTCGGTGAGCGCGTCGACGAGCAGCGCGCGCACCGCCTGCGGATCGGTGGCCTTGGCCTCCTTCACGCGGCGCTTCAGGTCGTCGAGCAGGTATTGCGTGGCCTTGACGCCGGCATCGGCCATCAGCAGCGCCGCCTCGAGCTCCTCGTACAGCGCATCGTCGATCTGCGTGCCGGTGAACACCTGCGCGATGCTGGAGCCGGTCTTGCGCAAGCCCTGGTGCAAACGCTGCAGCCAGCCGGCACGCGAAGGCTCCTCCGCGGCGGGCGGCGGGGTCGGCGCAATGGCCTCGGGCGCCGCAGGTGCGGGTTGCGCCGGCGGCTTTTTCTTGAAGAAGCTGAACATGGAGTCTGGGATGGGGGTGAGCGCCGGAGGTCAACTGCGCAGCCGCTATAATCGCGGGCTCAAGGCGCTTTAGCTCAGTCGGTTAGAGCGACGGAATCATAATCCGCAGGTCCGGGGTTCGAGTCCCTGAAGCGCCACCAAATAAATCAAGGCCTTGCATCGATGCAAGGCCTTCTCATTTGCGGGCCGCGACCCCGGATATTGGACAGTGTCCAATATCTCGCCCTACGGCGCGTACGGATCAACTCGATTGCCGTCGTGCGCGAGCAGTTGCATCAGCTTCGGATGGATGAAGAGCTTCTCCTTGTCGGCGAACTCCAGGCCTTTCCTCGCGTTCTGCTCGACCAGGACGATCGTCTTGCCGTCGTTGCGTTGCAGGCCGCGCAAGATCGCGAACACCATGTCGATGAATCTCGGCTCCAGCCCGATGGACGGCTCATCGACGAGCAGAACGTCGGGATCCATGATCAGCGCGCGCGAGATCTCGAGCAGCCGGCGTTCGCCGCCCGACAGCACGGCCGCGCGCTCCTTGCGCCGCAGGCGCAGAGGCTCGTACTTCGCGAGCACCTGCTCGGCGCGTTGCCGCGCCTGCTCGGGGCGAGCCAGCAGGTAGCCGCCCATCCACAGGTTCTCCTCGACGGTCATGTCGGGGAACACGGAGTTGTCCTGCAACAGGTAAGCGATGCCGGCGTCTTGGAGCCTGCGGTTGACAGGCAGGCGTGTCACGTCGGCGCCGGCCACCGTGATGCGGCCGCTCGCGATGTCGGTCAGGCCGTAGATCGAATGCAGCACCGTCGACTTGCCGGCGCCGTTCGGCCCGATCAGGCACAGCGATTGTCCGCGCGCAACGCGCAAGGTGATGCCGTGGAGCACCTGCATCTTGCCGTAGCCCGCGACCAGGCCGTCGATCGCGACCAGCGGCGCGCTGCCGGCCAGCTCATCGAGCTGCTCGACGGTGGGCGCCCCGAGAGTCGAGCCATCGGCCGCAGGGCTAGCCATCAATGCGCTCCGAGGTAGGCATCGATCACGCGACGGTCGTTCTGCACCTCGCGCGGCGCGCCGGCGGCAAGCAGTTCGCCGTGTGCGAGACAGTACACGTAGTCGGCGAGGTCCATGATCACGCGCATGTTGTGCTCGATGACGAGCAGCGTGATGCCGAGCTCCGTGTTGGCGCGGTGCAGGCGATCGACCAGCGCGTTGATCAGTGTCGGGTTGATGCCCGCGGTCGGCTCGTCCAGCAACAGCAGCTTGGGCTCGCGCATCAAGGCCATCGCGAACTCGAGCAGCTTCTGCTGCCCGAACGACAGCGTGCCGGCGCGCAGGTGGCGCTTGGCGTGCAATCCGACGAAGTCGAGCAACGCCTCCGTGCGCTCTCCGAGCCCAGGGGGAAAGCGCTGGAACATCGCACCGAAGCTGTCGCGCACCGGCTGGGCCGAGACCAGCATGTTGCGCATGCAGTCCATGCCCCGATAGACGCGAGATTGCTGGAAGGTGCGAATCAGACCGAGGCGCGCAATGGCGTCCACGCGCAAGCGCGTCACGTCGCGACCCTCGAACGCGATGCGGCCGGAGTCCACCGTGTGAAAGCCGACGATCGACGAGAACAGCGTCGTCTTGCCGGAGCCGTTCGGCCCGATCAGGCCAACGACGCCGCCTCGTGGCACCGAGATCGAGATCGCGCGGTTGGCGACGACCCCGCCGAAGGTCTTGGAGACCTCCCTGACTTCAAGCAGTGCGTCCATGGGCACGCATCTCCGCGTCGTCCGACGCCTTGCCTGCGCCGGCATCCCGATCGTCGACCGTCTCACCGAACCATTGCGGCCGGTGCGCACGCAGCCAGCCCAGGATGCCTTGCGGGAAGAACACGACGATGAGCACCACGAGCAGGCCGAGCGCCACGCGCTGCCAGCCGAGGAGAAAGGTCCAGAAGAACTCCTGCGTCGCATGGAAGACCACCGCGCCGATCACCGGGCCCCAGAGCGTGCCCTTCCCGCCGAGAATGGCCATCAGCACCATCCAGACGCCGAAGGTCGTGCCGGCAAACGCAAGCTCGCGCGGATCGACGAAGCCCACCAGCCCGGCCACCGGGCCGCCCGCCAGGCCGAGGAAAGCCGCCGAGATCATCCAGGCCGCGACCTTGTAGCGGGTGGTGCGCAGACCCATCGATTCGGCCTTGTCCTCGTCGTCCCGGATCGCGTTGAGGGCGGCGCCGAAGCGCGTGCCGTAGAGCCAGCGCAGGGTCACGAAAGTGGCCACCGCCAGCGCAAGCAGCAGGTAGTAGAAGAAGCGGCCGCGCTCGTCGATCGGCCCCGGGTACAGCGACGGCACGATGCCGGAGCCCGCGCCGACATACTGCCAGCCGGCAAAGAGATCGGCCGCGGCGACGCCGAGACCCAGCGTGCCGATGGCGAAGTACTGGCCGCGCATCGCCAGCAGCAAGGGCCCGAGCGCGGCGGCCGCGGCGAGCGCCGCCAACGCCGACAGCCCCATGCCGGCGGCGAGCGCGGCGAAATACGTCAGCCCGCTGTCACGCTGGACCACCGCCGTGGCGTAGCAGCCCAGCCCGAAGAAGAGCACGTTGCCGAACGAGTTGTAGCCCATCTGCCCGCCGAGCACGTCCCAGGTGAGCGCGAACAGCACCATCAGCCACAGGAAGGCGAGCTGCGTGACCCAATGGGGAAACAGGTACGGCCCGGCGAGCGCGAGCGCGCCGGTGGCGACGGCCAGCGAGACGCGCTGCGACGATCTCATACGGGTCACCTCAGGTACTGCCGACGGCGGCGCAGCGCAAGCTGGCGCGCCACGAGGATCGCCACCAGCAGTCCGAAGAGGAAGGCCGTCTGGAACTCGGCGCCGAGCACGAAGCCCGCGTACTGTTCGGCCACGCCGAGCCCGGCCCCCGAGGCGATGATGCCGGCCAGGTTGCCCAACCCGGCCACCACCACGATCATGAAGGCGCGCACCGTGTACGCGAGGCCGAAGTACGGATGGATGACCCAGGTCATGGCCACCAGCGCGCCGGCGGCACCGCAGATCGCGGCGTTGAGTGCGAACGTCGCCGCGTACACGTGGTCCGTGTCCACGCCGAGAATGCGGGCAGCCCGTGCGTTTTGCGCCGTGGCGCGCACGGCCTGCCCGAACCGGGTGCTTTTGAGCAGGCGCATCAGTACGACGCCGAGCACGGCACAGGCGGCAAACGCCACCAGCTTCACATAAGGCACGCTGATGCGCCCATCGGCCAGCAGCAGCGTACCCAGGCCCGCATCGACGCTGCGTACGTTGGCACCGAACAGCTGGTTGGCGAGCTGTTGCAGCACGATGGACAGACCGAACGTCGCGAGGATCGAAGTGAACAGATCCTGGTCGACCACGCGGAAGATCACCAGCCGATAGAGCAGCCAGCCGAGAAGGTAGAGCGCCGCGGCGGCCAGCGGCACGGCGGCCAGAGGGGGCATCCCGGCCGCCGCCGCATAGACGACGACGTAGCCGCCCAGCATGACGAACTCACCCTGCGCGATGTTGATGATGCGCAGCACGCCCCAGACCAAGGCCATGCCATAGGCCGCCAGAGCGAACAGCGCGCCGATCAGCACGCCGTCGACGAGCAACTGCAGATTGAAGACCGGCGCTTCAACGAGGATGGCCAGGTTGTCCATTCGCGCCCGAGGGAGCGGCCGCGGGTTCGGAAGCCGGGCGGCCGTTGTCGAAGAGTGTGCGTGGTCCCGTCAATTGCGCTTGGCCGACTGGTCGCGCTCTTCCCATCGCGGCGCCGGGTAGACGATCTTCGTCTGCGCCCAGCGCGAGGGCGCGACGACCTTGTACTCGCCATGTTGCACCTGATACAGCACCATCGACTTGGCAATGTTCTTGCCTGCGGCGTCGAACTTGATCGGTCCGTAGAACGTGGTCACGTCGGTTCTGGCGATGGCATCTCGCACCTTCTGCGGATCCAGCGACCCGGCGCGCTCCAGCGCGTCCACGTACACGAGCACCGATGCGGTCGACTCGGCCGCCTGGTAGGGTGGCGCGTAGCCGAACGCCTTCTCGAATCGCTGCGCGTACTCCTTGGCGGTGCCGAACCACTTGTCCTTGTAGCTGAGGTCGTCATCCCATTGCGACGCGCACACCGCGTGTTCCGCCGCCTGCCCCAGCTTCTCGGCGATCTGCGCGGAGTCGCAGTGCGTGAGGGCCAGCATCGGCACGTGCACCTTCTGATCCGCGGTCTGCCGCACTGCCAGCGTGGCGCCTTTCGCGTGGCCCGAGACGACCAGCATGTCCGGGCGCAGCGCCTTGACCTTGGTCAGCGTGGCGGACATGTCGTTGAGCTCGGGGGGCAGCTTGTCGTCGATCACCACCTTCATGCCGTATTTCTTGGCGTCCTCGATGACGCCGTTGCGCACGTCCTGCGAAAAGTTGTCGTTCTCGATGGCGATCGCGATGCGCATCTCGGAAGGCTTCTTGCCGAGCCGCTTCGCCTGCTCGGCGAGCAGGTTCACGGCTTCGCGCAAGTAGTAGTCGGAGGTATTCAGTACGGCAAACAGATAGCGGTAGCCCTGGGTAAACAGGTCGCGATCCGCGCCATTGCCCTCGACCATCGGAATCTTGTACTTCTCGGTCACCGGCGCGATGGCCTTGGTGAGGCCCGAGCTGTAGGGGCCCAGCACGAACTTGACGTGGTCCTGCTCGACGAGGCGTTCCACCAGTTGCGCGCCACGGGCCGAGGTCGACTCGTCGTCGTAGTAGATGATCTTGAGCTTGTAGGTCTTGGCACCGACCTTGATGCCGCCCATCTCGTTGATGCGCGAGGCCGCCAGCTGATACCCGTCGAGCGTGTTCTTGCCGTTGGTCGAATACTTGCCGGTGATCGAGACCGCGGCGCCAAGCGTGATCGAGTCATCCTGTGCTTGTGCCACGCCCGCGACAGCCATGCACATGCCAACGGCCAGTACACGCCATGGCCGCCGGCTGCTGTGAGTTTGAGGGGTCTTGCTCATCGCTCCATCCTCGTGGTTAGTGGATCGGAGGGATCGCCTGGTTCGGCATCGCTGGTCAAGCGGGCGGCCCGCCAGTCGGTGTCCTGCTTCGCGAAAAAGGACAAAAATTGGAACCGGCAGGGTCGATGAAGTTCCGCCCCCGTGGCCTTTCACTGCTTGCGAAGATTCGCGATGAATTCCGCTCAGCGGTCGATGACGCGGCGCGCGAAGCGCTCCAGGTAATCCAGCAGGCGGTTGGAGCCGGCGACGGCCGCGGCCTCGTCGCCGGTGGCGATGCCTTCGGCGAGCTCCAGGTGCGCGTTGGCCGCCTCCACGATGTCGCCCTCGTGCTGGTAGGCGTACCAGAAGCGGCGGCACTGCACGATCAGCGGCACGATCGCCTTGATCGCCGAGTGATTGCGGCTCGCCTGGTGGACCACGCAGTCCAGATCGTGGTCGGCCAGCATGTAGTCACCCAAGTGCCCTCGCGCGGCCGCCTTCACCATCTTTTCCGCGCACTTGACGATGTCCTTGCGCTGCTCGGCACTGGCGCGCCGGGCCGCACACGACGCGATCAACGCATCGAGCACGCGCCGGGTCTGGATCACGTCGAGGTGGTCCGCCAGATTGACGTGCGACACCAGCAGGCCACGGCGCGGCTGCTGCACGATCAGGCCAACCGAGATCATGCGCAGCAGCGCCTCGCGCACCGGCGTGCGGCCGAGGCCCGTGCGCTCGGTGAGCTCGCTCTCGACGATGGGGCTGCCCGGCTCCAGTGCCAGCGTGGCAATGAGTTGTTCGATCGCGTCGTAGGCGATGTCAGCCGCGCGACGCTTGTTCGCCGGGCGAGCCGAGGATTTCTGCACGGTGCTCATTGTCTTGACGAGTTCTTGGACGGCGCCGCAGCCATGCCTGCAGTTCCCCGACCAGCCCGCGGCGGAAGAACGAGACGCAGACGATGAACGTCAGGCCGATGATGATCGTAACCACACCCCCCAGCGCCGCGAGATGGTTCTGCAGGCTGACCACCAGCGCCGCGCCCACCACCGGGCCCCAGCTGGTGCCCAGGCCGCCGAGCAGGGTCATCAGCAGCACCTCGGTGGACGTGCTCAGCATCACGTCGTTCAGCGACGACAGCTGCAGCACGAGCGCCTTGAGGGAGCCCGCCAGCCCCGCGAGGCCGGCCGACAGCATGAAGGCGTAGAGCTTGCAGCGGTCGGTGTCGTAGCCGAGCGACGTGGCGCGCGGCTCATTGTCGCGCAGCGCCTTCAGCGCCTGGCCGAACGGCGAGTTCACGATGCGGTGCACGGCGAGGAATCCGGCGACGAAGACGGCGAGCGTGAAGTAGTACATGTGGCTATCGACGCCGAGGTCGATGAAGCCCAGCAGGCGCCCGCGCGGGATGCCCTGCATGCCATCTTCGCCGCCGGTCCAGCCGATCTGCACCGCCAGGAAGTACGCCACCTGCGACAGTGCGAGCGTGATCATCGCGAAGTAGATGCCGGTGCGGCGAATCGCCAGGCTGCCGATCGCCCAGCCGATGGCCACCGCGACCGCC
>VBDL01000837.1 GCA_005884255.1 Betaproteobacteria bacterium
GACGCCGATGGCGTGCTGGTGGCGAGCGCCACGCAGCAGAACCTGATGGTGCCGGCGATGTGATGGACCCGGCGGTGCGGTCGGGTCAAGACCGGGTGATGCAGGGGGTCAACCCGATTGACGCGTATCGTACGTGTGTGTAAGGTAACTATCACATACCAAAGACGACACCTGGCGACCGGATCGCCATCATCAGGAGCTTTGCCCCATGGACTACCCGTTTCCCCCAGAGATCACTGCCAAGCTCGCCGAGCTCGATGCCTTCATCGAGGCCGAGATCAAGCCGCTCGAGCGCGAGAACATGAAGTTCTTCGACCACCGCCGCGAGCATGCGCGCACCGACTGGGAGAACGACGGCTTCCCGCGCAAGGAATGGCACGACTTGATCGCCGAGATGGAGCGCCGCGCCGACCGCGCCGGCCACCTGCGCTACGGCCTGCCCAAGGCCTGCGGCGGCCAGGCCGCGTCGAACTTGGCGATCGCCGCGATCCGCGAGCACCTGGCCGCCAAGGGGCTGGGGCTGCACAACGACCTGCAGGACGAATCGTCGATCGTCGGCAACTTTCCGATCATCCCAGTCCTCAATGCCTACGGCACGACCGAGCAGAAGCGCTACATCGAAGGCATCATCAAGCGCGACCGCCACCTGGCGTTCGGCCTGACTGAGCCGAACCACGGCAGCGATGCGACCTGGCTCGAAACCACCGGGGTGCGCGACGGCGACCACTGGGTG
>VBDL01000085.1 GCA_005884255.1 Betaproteobacteria bacterium
CAGCCCAGCGGCACGATGGCCAGCGACAGCAGCGCGGCGATGCCGAACCAGGCCACCCACGCGGCGGACGGCTGGATGCGCTGATCCTGCGGCGCCAGCGCACCGAGGATGGCGAACGGCACGGCCGCGAGGAACAGCGGCGCCATCGCGCGGTAGGCATCGGTGGTGCTGCCGGTGAAGCGAAAGCGCAGCCCGCGCCAGCTGGTGTTGGCGAGGCGGAACTGCTGCGACGCGCGGAGCAGCGCCGGCCACACCGCGGCGACGATCAGCAGCGCGATCACGCCAGCCGCAGGGGAGATGCGGCCGGCCAGCGAGTACATCACCAGCAGCGCACCCACGAGCAGGTAGCCGCGCAGCATGCGCCACGGGTTGCCGTGGAAGTCGAAGGCGTGGCCGGCGACGCGCGTGTTGCCGTAGAAGTAGCGCAGCTTGCGCACCCGCGCCCACGGGTAGTACAGGCCCACGGTCACCAGCGTGAGCAGCAGGTTGACGATCCAGATGCGGAAGTACTCGCTGCCGGACGCGCCGAACTCGATGGGCAGCACGCTGGGCCCTTCGTCGCCGTGGCGCGACGGGCGCGTCCAGTGCTGGCCGATGATCGGTGCCGATGCGTCGGGCCATGCCGACGGAACGCTGCTCATGGATTCCTCCTCGATTTGCACGCCCTCGTGGCCGGGCAATGTAGCAGCCGGGCCGCCGGTTCCAAACTCCCCCGAGTAGGGCCCCCAGGAAACGGCTACGCCGCTTCTGCTCCCCGGGGGGGTCAAGGAAACTTGGGGCGGCCCGGCGTTTCCTTGACGGTGGTTGCGAGCTATGCTGCTTGCGACGCACCAGGAGCCATCCATGGCGCTTGACCCTTCATCGAGCCCGTCCCGCCACATCCGGCTGACATCGCATCCCGGCCAGGGCGCCACCGGTGCGCCCGCGTTGCACTGGGGCGCCGGCGATCCCGCGCTGCGCGGCCCGGTCGTCGGCAGCACCACCAACCGCAGCCAGCGCAACGTGATCGGCGCGCACTCCGGCTCCTATGGCGTGTACCGCGCGCTGGCAGTAGCCGCCGGAGCGCTGGGGCGTGGGCATCGCGCCGACCTCACCAACACCGCGCCCACCGACCTGATCGGCCCGCATCCGCAGTGGGCCGAGCCCGAGCGCATCGTCTCCATCGACCCCTGGGGCGCGCGCATCGGCGAGGTGTTCGCCGCCTATCTCGCGCAGGGCTACGACATCCGCCCGACCATTGCGGTGACCAAGGCCCACATCGACCTGCCGGAGATCCGCCACGCGATGGCCTTCCAGCGCCTGAAGGCCGATGGCCGCGTGCTGCTGGACAACGGCTCGGCGGTGGTCACCAAGGCGGCGATCGAGCCGGTGTGGTGGCTGCCTGGTGTGGCGCGGCGCTTCGGCGTCAGCGAAGGCGAGTTGCGCCGCACCCTGTTCGAAGAGACCGGCGGCATGTACCCGGAGCTGGTGACGCGCAGCGACATCGAGGTCTTCCTGCCGCCGATCGGCGGGCAGACGCTGTACATCTTCGGGAACCCGGCCGACCTGTCCAACCCGGCGGTGACGCTGACCGCGCGCGTGCACGACGAGTGCAATGGCTCCGACGTGTTCGGCTCCGACATCTGCACCTGCCGGCCCTACCTCACGCACGCGATCGAGGAATGCATCCAGGGCGCGCAGCACGGCGGCGTCGGGCTGGTGGCCTACAGCCGCAAGGAAGGCCGCGCGCTGGGCGAGGTCACGAAGTTCCTCGTCTACAACGCGCGCAAGCGGCAGGAAGGCGGCGACAGCGCCGACAAGTACTTCCTGCGCACCGAATGCGTGGCCGGCGTGCAGGACATGCGCTTCCAGGAGCTGATGCCCGATGTGCTGCACTGGCTCGGCATCCGCAAGATCCACCGGCTGGTGTCGATGAGCAACGTCAAGTACGACGCCATCGTCGGCAGCGGCATCGAGGTCGGCGAGCGCGTGAAGATTCCCGACTCGCTGGTGCCGGCCGATGCGCGCGTCGAGATCGAGGCGAAGATCGCCGCCGGCTACTACACCACCGGCGAGGTGCCCGACGGCGTGCAGCTCGCGCAGACCAAGGGGCGCGAGCTTGGTTGAGTCGGTGGTGTTGCTGCGTTCGCCCGCGACCATTCGCGAGCGCTGTGCGCGCATCACGGCGTGGGTGGGCGACGGCAACTCGCGACACTTCACGCTCGATCGCAGCCAGCTTCCCGGTGTCGCGCAACGCGTCGCACGGCTCACGCACGAGCGCTTCCCCGACCTGCACATTCCTTATCACAGCCGTTGGCGCCACTTCGAGGCCGGCGGCGTCGAGCGCAAGCGCGAGCTCGACGCGCGCCTGGCCGGGCGCAGCGCGGTCGCGATGGCGCGCGCGCGCATCGAGCTGGCGCTCGTCAGCGTGCTGCTCGATGCCGGCGCCGGGCCCGAGTGGCGCTATGCCGAGCGCGGCAGCGAACGCGAATTCACGCGCTCCGAGGGCCTCGCGGTGGCGAGCTTCCACGCCTTCATGGACGGCCGCTTCTCGTCCGACCCCGGCGACCCGGTGCGCGTCGATGCGCGCGCCTTGCTCAAGCTCGACGCACGCGCGCTGGCCGAGATCTTCCAGGTCAGCGAGCGCAATCCGTTGGTCGGCTTGGAGGGGCGCACCAGCCTCCTGCATCGGCTCGGCGAGGCCTTGCGGGACCAGCCGCAGACCTTCACCGCCGAGGGCCGCCCCGGGCACCTGTTCGATGCGTTGACGCACCACCGCCACGCGCCGCAGATGCACCACCATCATCCGGCGCCGGCGAGCTTCCACCACCAGGTGAGCGCGGCGCGCATCCTCGGCGCGCTGCTCGAGGCCTTCAGCGCGATCTGGCCGAGCGGGCAGTGGATCGACGGTGTGCCAGCTGGCGACGCGTGGCCGCACGAGGTGGTGGGCTGGGTGCCGTTCCACAAGCTCAGCCAATGGCTCAGCTATTCGCTGCTCGAGCCCTTCGAGTGGGCTGGCGTGCAGGTGCACGGGCTGGACGAGCTGACCGGCCTGCCCGAATACCGCAACGGCGGGCTGCTGCTCGACGGCGGCGTCATCGTGCCGCGCGATCCGGAATACGTGACGCGCAGCTACACGCCGGGCGAAGAGTGGGTCGTCGAATGGCGCGCACTGACCGTCGCGCTGCTCGACGAGCTGGCGCCGCTGGTGCGCGATGAGCTCGGCGCCACGCCCGAGGCGTTGCCGCTGGCGCGCATCCTCGAAGGCGGCACCTGGGCCGCGGGCCGGCAGATTGCCGCGGAGAAGCGCCCGAGCGGTGCGCCGCCGGTGCACATCGTCAGCGACGGCACGGTGTTCTGAAGGGAGAGTCCGAATGGCGAAGAGCACGCTGTGGGCTGGCGCGAGCGGCTATGCCTACAAGGAGTGGCAGGGCAGCTTCTACCCGGAGAAGATCAAGGCCGAGGCGATGCTCGCGTGGTACGCCGAGCGCCTGCCGACGGTGGAAATCAACAACACCTTCTATCAGATGCCGAAGGCCACCGTGCTCGAGCACTGGGCCGAGGTGACGCCGGAGAGCTTCCGCTTCTCGATCAAATCGCCGCGGCGCATCACGCACGATGCGCGGCTGAAGGCCGATGCGGCCGCCGATTCGGTGGCCTATCTCTATCGCACCCTCGAATCGCTCGGACCCAAGCGCGGGCCGGTGCTGTTCCAGCTGCCGCCCTTCATGAAGAAGGACCTGCCGCGCCTGAACGAATTCCTGCAGCTGCTGCCCGCGGGCCACCGCGCGGCCTTCGAGTTCCGCAACGACAGCTGGTTCGACGACGAGGTCTATGCGGCGCTGAAGGAAGCGGGCGCGGCCTTGTGCCTGTCGGAGCGCGAAGACAGCACGCCGCCGCCGCTGGTGCAGACCGCGCCGTGGGGCTATGTGCGGCTGCGGCTGGAGCACTACAGCGAGGCCGAGCTGCAGCAGTGGGCCGCACGCATTGCGGACACCGGCTGGCAGGAGACCTACGTCTACTTCATGCACGAGCCGACGGCGCCGGGCTATGCGCAGACGCTGATGCGCCTGGCCGCCGCCTGAGCACACGCGGCGCGGAACTTGCTCGATGGGCCCATCCCCTCGAAGGAGCCCGCGCATGAGCCGTCTCGCCGTCACCGAAAAAATCATCGCCACCAAGGTGGTGCGAGGCCTGAAATGGGCCGACGTGGCCGAGCGCGTCGGCCAGAGCAAGGAGTGGGTCACCGCCGCCTGCCTCGGCCAGATGACGCTCAATGCCGAGCAGGCCGACGTGCTGGCCGAGATCTTCGGTCTGAGCAGCGAAGAGAAGCGGTGGCTGATGGTCGTGCCCTACAAGGGCTCGCTGCCCACCGCGGTGCCGACCGATCCGCTGATCTACCGCTTCTACGAGCTGGTGAGCGTCTACGGCAGCACCTTCAAGGAGCTGATCCACGAGGAATTCGGCGACGGGATCATGAGCGCCATCGACTTCAGGATGAACCTGACGCGCGAGGCCGATCCGAAGGGCGACCGCGTCAGCATCGTGATGTCCGGGAAGTTCCTGCCCTACAAGACCTACTGAGCGCGCTTATGCTCAGCGCAACCAGGAGGCTGCGATGAGCGCTCAAGTCCACCACCTCGACCATCCGCTGATCCAGCACAAGCTGACGCTGATGCGGCAGAAGGACCGCAGCACCAACAGCTTCCGCCGCCTGCTCGGCGAGATCGGCATGCTGATGGCCTACGAGGTCACGCGCGACATGCCGACGCAGCTGATCGACATCGAGACGCCGCTGGAGAAGACGCAAGGCCCGGTGATCGAAGGCCGCAAGACGGTGTTCGTCATCATCATGCGCGCCGGCGCCGGCTTTCTCGACGGCATGCTCAACGTGGTCCCTGGCGCGCGCATCGGCCACATCGGCCTGTACCGCGACCCGAAGTCGCTGGTCGCCATCGAGTACTACTTCAAGATGCCGCACGACATGCACGAGCGCGACGCCATCGTGCTCGACCCGATGCTCGCCACCGGCAATTCGGCCGTGGCGGCGGTCGAGCGGCTGAAGGAGACCAACCCGAAGTCGATCCGCTTCGTCTGCCTGCTCGCCGCGCCGCAGGGCCTGGCGCACTTCCACGACGTGCACCCGGAGGTGCCGGTGTACGTGGCCGCGGTCGACCGCGAGCTCGACGAACACGGCTACATCCGCCCAGGGCTCGGCGATGCGGGCGACCGCATCTTCGGCACCAAGTAGACAGCGCTATTTGAACGGATTAGCCGTCGCGAACCACAGCCCGATACCCGTGGCGATGATGAACGCGCCATCGAGCACGCCCACCAGCAGGAAGACCTTGGTCTGCAGCGGATCCATCAGCTCGGGCTGGCGGGCGGCGGCTTCCAGGTACTTGCTGCCCATGATGCCGATGCCGATGCACGAGCCGATCGCGCCGAGGCCGATCATGTGGCCGACGGCCAGCGGGAGGAGGTTGATGCCTTCCATGAGTTTTCCTTGTTGTTCAGGGATTCACGAGCCCGGGGCCTGGTCGATGAAACCGATCACCGACTGCAGGCGGCCGTCGTCGGAGAGCGTCGCGACATCGGTGCCGCGCGCGAGCGCAACGCCTCGTGCATCGGCCAGCGCCCACGAGAAGCGCAGGTACGGGCCGTGCGAGTCGACGCTGCCGTGAGGCATGAAGCGGTACCCGGGGAATTTCTGCTGCACGGCGGCGATCATCCCATCGATGGCGCCGACGCCGCTGGCGCTCATCATCGGGTCGGCATAGCGGCCGTCGTCGATCCACAGCTGCGCAAGCAGGCGGCGGCGCTCGGTGGCGTCGGCGGCGTTCCAGCTGTCGAGGTAGCGGCGGGCGGTTTCGGTGGCGTGGTTCATGCTGGGCTCCTTGTGGCTGCGACCCGGTGGGATCGCATGGCCTCATGGTGCGGGCCGCGCTGCACGACGTCGATGACCTCTGAGGTCAAGAAGGAGCGCACATGCTGATTCGCAACGCCACCTTGCCCGATGGCCGCCGCGGCCAGGACGTGCTTGTCGAAGGCGGCCGCATCGC
>VBDL01000086.1 GCA_005884255.1 Betaproteobacteria bacterium
GAACTGGGCGCTGTATGTCGAGAACTACCTCGAGGGCCTGCACATTCCCTTCGTTCATCCCGGACTCACGAAGACGCTGGACCTCGGCAACTACCGCTACGAGCTTCGCGCGGCCGCTACTCGCCCACGCGCGAGCAGGGCGTGCACCACTTCCATCGGCTGGTGGCCGAGTTCATGGAGCTCGACACCGCTCGGAACGCGAACTAATGTTCATCGTGAACCGAAAGGAGGTTCGCGATGAAGCTGTACTACCACCCGATCTCGAGCACCTGTCGCCCGGTGCTGCTGTTTGCCGCGGAGAGCGGCCTGCCGCTGGAGCTGCAGCTCGTGGACCTCTTCACCGGCGAGCAGTACCAGCCGCCGTACGAAGCCATCAACCCCAACCACCTCGTTCCGGTGCTCGAGGACGGCGACTTCCGTCTCACCGAGAGCTCGGCGATCCTCAAGTACCTGGCCGACAAGAGCGGCTCATCGCTGTACCCGCAGGAGCTGCGGCAGCGCGCCCGCGTCAACGAACGCATGGACTGGATCAACACGCAGCTGTCGCGCGACCTCGCCTACGGCACCGTGTATCCGCAGATCTTCTCGTTCCACAAGCGGCGCAGCGATGAGGCGCAGCAATCGACGCTGCAATGGGGCGTGGAGCGGGCGCGCGGATGGATGAAGGTGCTGGACGAGCACATCCTCGGCGCGAATGCCTATCTCTGCGGCGACGCGCTGACGATTGCCGACTACCAGGCGTCCTCGTTCGTGGCGCTGACCGAAATCGTCGGCACCGACCTGGCCGCGTACCCGAACGTCAAGCAGTGGCTCGGCCGCATGAAGGCGCTGAAGAGCTGGAAGCAGGTCAACGAGGTGATCGACAGCTACGCCGCGACGCTCAAAGGCCAGCCGATGCTGGCAGTGTGATGATCCGCAAACTGCATCACAACGCCTACCGCTGCCGCGATTCGGAGCAGACGCGCGCGTTCTACGAGGGTTTCCTCGGCCTGCCGCTGGCCGGCACGCTGCAGATCGAGGAAACCAAGACGGGCCGCAGCACGCAGGTGCTGCACACCTTCTACCGCCTCGACGACGGCTCCTTTCTCGCGTTCTTCGAGGCGCCCGAGCCCTTCGAGTTCAAGGCGCAGCAGGACTACGACCTGCACATCGCGCTCGAGGTCGAGCGCGCCGCGCTCGACGAGATGCTCGCCAAGGGGCGAGCGCTCGGCATCGAGGCGCGCGGCATCTCCGACCACGGCTTCATCGAGTCGATCTACTTCCGCGACCCCAACGGCTACGTGATCGAGCTGTGCGCGAAGCGCGCGAACCACGACGCGGCGATGGACCCGAAGCTCAACGGCGCGCGCGAGAAGCTGGATCGCTGGACCCGGGCCAAGGATCACGAGCCCCAGCGATAGTCCAGCCAGCGGTCCAGCGCCTTCTGCAGCGTGCCGCTGGCGATGGCCTGGTGCAGCCACTGGTCGACGTAGGCCTTGAACAGCCAGTCGCGCTGCATCAGGATCGCCTTCTCGGAGAAGTCGAACGGCGCGTCCGGATGCACGGCGCACAGCTGCGGCTTGAGCCGCTGCTGCAGCTTGGCCTCGATCGCGTCGGTGATCATCAGGTCGGCGCGGCCGGCGATGATCTCGTCGAAGATCGTCACGTTGTCCGGGTAGACCGTGAGCTGCGCCTGCGGCGCCTGCGCCTTCGCGAAGCGCTCGTTGGTGCCGCCGGGGTTCACGACCAGGCGCACGCCGGGCTGGTTGATCTGCTGCAGCGTCTGGTACTTGGCCTGGTTCTCGCAGCGCGTGATCGGCGTCTTGCCGTCGCGCAGGTAGGGGATCGAGAACACGCCCTTCTTCTGCCGCTCCAGCGTGACCGAGACGCCGCCGATCACGAGGTCGAAGCGGTCGTCGCCGAAGTCCTTCATCAGCGTCGGCCAGCTGGTGGGCACGAGCTGCAGCTTCACGCCCATCGTGCGCGCCAGCTCGCCGGCGAGCTCGATGTCCAGGCCGATGAAGTCGGCCTCTTTGGCGGGGCGGTAGCTGAAGGGCTTGTAGTCGCCGGTGGTGCCCACGCGCAGCACGCCGCGCGCGAGGATGTCGTCGAGGCGGCTGGCGCTCTGCGCCTGCGCGGCCGGGGCCAGCAGCGCGGCCAGGCTCAACGTCAGCAATGCAACGATTCGTCTCATGGGTCTGCTCGGTGTGGTTTAACGTCGGTGGTCATTGTCCACACGAAAAAGGCGGCGAGAATCGTCGCGGCATGAATGAGCTGCACGCCACCGTCGATGCGATCTACCGCCGCGATTCGCGGCGCGTGTTCGCCACGCTGATCCGCCTGCTCGGCGACTTCGATCTCGCCGAGGAGGCCTTGCACGATGCCTTCAAGGCGGCCATCGAGCAGTGGCCGCGCGACGGCGTGCCGGCCAACCCGAGCGCGTGGCTGGTGTCGGCGGGGCGCTTCAAGGCCATCGACGGCATTCGGCGCCGCGCGCGCTTCAGCCCGCTCGACGACGAGCACGCCGAATCGGTCGCCGACGATGCGCCCGGCTGGGACGAGCGCGAGGAGCTCGAGGACGACCGCCTGCGGCTGATCTTCACCTGCTGCCACCCGTCGCTGGCGCCCGATGCGCAGGTGGCCCTGACCTTGCGCGAGGTCTGCGGCCTCACCACCGAAGAGATCGCCAGCGCCTTTCTCACGCCGGCGCCGACGCTGGCGCAGCGCATCGTGCGCGCCAAGGGCAAGATCCGCGACGCGCGCATCCCGTACGAGGTGCCGGGCCGCAACGAGCTGCCGGCGCGGCTCGACAGCGTGCTGCGCGTGCTCTACCTGGTGTTCAACGAGGGCTATTCCGCCTCGTCGGGCGCGGCGCTGACGCGGCACGATGTGTCCGGCGAGGCGATCCGCCTCGGGCGGCTGCTGGTCGAGCTGCTGCCCGAGCCCGAGGCGATGGGGCTGCTGGCGCTGATGCTGCTGCAGGAGTCGCGCCGCGCGGCACGCAGCGGGCCCGACGGCAGCCTGATCGTGCTCGACGAGCAGGACCGCACGCTGTGGAACCACGAGATCATCGTCGAGGGCCTGCAGCAGGTGCAGCGCGCGCTCGAATCGCGCCGCGCGGGGCCGTACACGATCCAGGCGGCAATCGCGGCGGTGCATGCCGAAGCGGCGTCGAGCGGCGCCACCGACTGGGCACAGATCGTCGGGCTGTACGACGCGCTCGCGCGCATCGAGCCGTCGCCGGTGGTGGCGCTGAACCGTGCGGTGGCGGTGGCGATGCGCGATGGCGCGCAGGCTGGGCTGGCGCTCGTCGATGCGCTGCTCGAGCAGGGCGAGCTGAAGAGCTACCACCTGGCGCATGCCGCCCGTGCCGACTTGTGCCGCCGGCTCGAACGCTGGGCCGACGCGCGCGCCGCTTACGAGAGCGCGCTGGCGCTCGCCCGCCAGGAGCCCGAGCGGCGCTTTCTGCAGCGGCGGCTCGACGAACTGCCTTGATTGTCGATTCAGCGCGCGCCCGTTCGACCAACCAATTTCAAGGAGAACGCGATGAAATACCTCTGCCTCGTCTACCTCGCCGAGGACAAGCTGCACGCCGTGCCCGACCGCATCTGCAAAAGCTATGGCGACGGCCTGCGCGACAGCGGCCACTGGGTGGACGGCGCGGCGCTGCAGCCGGTGC
Source organism: Betaproteobacteria bacterium (assembly GCA_005884255.1). GTDB lineage: Bacteria > Pseudomonadota > Gammaproteobacteria > Burkholderiales > Burkholderiaceae_C > VBDL01. The sequence goes on from VBDL01000086.1 coordinate 3,659, forward strand.
ACACCGCCACCACGCTGCGCGTGCGCAACGGGCAGCTGTCGATGACCGACGGGCCGTTTGCGGAAACCAAGGAGCAGCTCGCCGGCTTCTACATGATCGACGCGAAGGATCTCGACGAAGCCATTACGCTGGCCGCGAAGATCCCGCCGGCCACGGTGGGCAGCATCGAGATTCGTCCGGTGCGTCAGTTGCAGCCTTGATGTCGAATTCGCCGCGTCTCGTTCGATGAAGGGTATGTGCAACCCAACCCCACGGAGAGATTGAAATGCGAGTCATGGTCATCGTCAAAGCAAGCAAGGAATCCGAAGCGGGCCAGATGCCCAGCGAGAAGCTGCTCACCGAGATGGGCAAGTTCAATGAGGAACTGGTGAAGGCCGGCGTGATGCTGGCCGGCGAAGGCCTGCACCCGAGCGTCAAGGGCAAGCGCGTGCACTTCTCGGGCAGCAAGCGAACCGTCACCGATGGGCCCTTCACCGAGACCAAGGAGCTGATCGCCGGCTACTGGCTGTGGAAGGTCAGCTCGATGCAGGAAGCCGTCGACTGGGTCAAGCGCTGCCCGAATCCGATGGAAGGCGATTCCGACATCGAGATCCGCCCGGTGTTCGAGGCCGAAGACTTCGGTGCCGAATTCACGCCCGAGCTGCGCGAGCAGGAAGAGCGCATCCGCGCGCAGGCGGAAAAGGCAGCGAGGAAGTCGTGAGTCAGAGGTTGGGCGGCGCGTAGGCCTCGGCCGGGGCTTCGGGGTCGGGCCGCACCAGCGCGCCCAGCCGCTGCCCGACCGAGGTATCGCGCGGCAGCGCCTGCAGTGCCTCGCGCGGCTGGTGCGGCAGCACATTCCACGGCACCTTGCGCCACGGCTGGTGCGCCGGCCCCAAGGCATCGGGCGCCAGCATCAGCGGCAACGGGTCGGCGAAGCACAGCTCCTGCGCCTTGAGCTTGCCGATCATCCAGCCCAGCGCCCCATCGGACAGGCCGCTCTCGGCATCGCTCACCGGATAGCCACCGCCCACGTCGGCATGCGCCCCGGGGAACAGCAACTGCTCGATGCGCGGCGTATCGGCTGTCCATAGCGTCGGCGTGAAGTCGGCGCGCTGCTCGTCGATGGCCACGCAGTGCAGGCCGCGCTTCACCTTGGCGTTCAGCGCGGTGTCGGCAAAGCGGAACAGGTCGAGCCGGTAGCACTCGGCGTGGTACTGCGGGATGCCGAGCGCACCGACCGTGTCCCACACCGCCACGGCCTCGATCGGCACGTCGGCCACCAGCGTCGGCTCCGGGCCCTGCGAGAAGAAGCGCGGCAGGTCGTCGAGCAGATCCTCCATGCGCTGCACCCAGCTCGCGCCCTTGGCCTCGCACTGCAGGCTGCGATAGTCGGCCCACACGGCGCCGGCCAGGCGGTAGGCCTGTTGCTTGTCGGTGAGGTCATGGGCACGCGCATCGAGCAGGCCCTTGGCGCATACCAGCCCGGCCAGCGCACGCGCGGTGTACGCCCCGCGGCTGAAGCCGACGATGAAGATGCGGTCACCCGGCTCGTAGTTGCGCGACAGGAAGGTGTAGCCGCGCAGGATGCGCGCGATGACGCCGGCGCCGAGCACGCCACCGAGCACCTTGACGAGGAAGTTGTCGGAGTCGCCCACGCCGTGCAGGTACTTGGCCGCCTGCAGCAGCGCGCCATTGCCGCCGCGCAGCATGCGCTCCTGCTCGTTGGCCGAGCGGTAGGTGGCGGCGTCGAGCACGTCCTGCCCCGCCAGGCAGAGGTAGAGCTTGAACACGTTGGACGGGTCGCCGTCCTTCGCGTCGCCATTCTCGCCCGGGCCGTTCCAGGTGCCGTCGGCACAGAAGACGACGTTCTTGGCCATGGCCATGCTCCCCGTGGTCGTGAATGAGGAGCACTTGTACTCCGGCGGTCCGGCGCGCGACATCCCCCTTCGTAGGGGATCACCGCGCGAGCTGCGCGAGCTGCCACAGCGCGAGCCCGGCGAGCAGCGTGGCCGAGCTGAGGTTGACGGCGCGCTGCCAGCGCGCATCGAAGCGCTCGCGCAGCAGGCCGACGATGCTCGACAGGATCAGCCACCACAGGGCCGAGCCGACGAGCACGCCCGACACCATCGCCCACGGCGACGCGGCGGGCGCGCGCCCGGCCAGCGCGCCGAACACGGCCATGAACGACAGGATCGTGGTGGGGTTGGACAGCGTCAGCACGAAGGTGCCCGACACATAGCGCAGCAAGGTGCCGGCCGGCGGATGCTCGTTGCGGCGCGGGGCCACCGGCTTGCGCGCGATGCGCCACGCGAGCCACAGCAGGAAGGCGGCGCCGAACAGCGCGAGCCAGGTCTGGATGCCGAGCAGCCAGGCGATCAGCGTGGTCACGCCGAACGCGCCGATCGCGCCGTACACCGCATCGGCGAAGGCTGCGCCGAGACCAGTGGCGGCCCCACCGGTGCGGCGATCGACAGCCCGATGAGCAGCGATTGCGTGAACAGCGTGAGCACAGACGACGATTCCATGCCGCAAATTTTGCAGGCGCGAGGCGGGCTTCTGGCCAGCGCCGAGCTCAGGCGAGAATCGATTCCGCTTTCGATTTTTGAGGGGGAAGGCCGTGATGGCCGAAACGCTGCAACTCGATGCCAAGGCCTGGCAGCCATCATCGGCATCACGGTGCTGCAGCCGGGCAAGAAGCTAGTCGCGCGCGCCGCGGGCTGGTGCCGCCGGGCGCCGCGCGGTAGCGGCACGGCCGGCACGATGTGGCGAGCGCTCGCCCTTGCGAGCGCTCGCCAACTCGGGCAACGCGCAAATGTGTCAATTCTTTACGGCCGCGGGCAAGCGGAATTCACTAGCCTCATGCCGTCCTGGTTGATGTTTAGCCAGCCAGCGCGTGGACGAGTCCGACCCAGCGCATCTCGCTTCGAAGGGGAGTGCCGTGGACGAATTGCCAACCCGAGCCGGGCTTCTTGCGGCGGTGCTGCTGCTGTGCCTGTACTTGCCGCACGCGGCGCTCGAGACGGTGCGGCGCATGCGCGCGAAGCGGCATGCCAGCTCGTGGGGCTGGCTGCTCGGCGGTTCCGTGTCCTGGGGCACCGGCATCCTGGCGGCGCTGCTGCTGAGCCTGCTGGCTCGGCATGGCGGCCTGAAGCTCACCCACGACCCGGCCCTGCTGCTGGCCTCGTGGCTGCTCAGTGTCGGTTCGGCGTTCGGCCTGCTGGCGGCCACGACCGCCACGCTGCCGAGCTGGCGCAACCTGGCGGCGATCTGCGGCGGTCTGGCCTGCGGCCTGGTGGCCACGCTCGTTCTGACGCTGGTGTCGCTGCAACCGGTGAACCCCTGGGCCTGGCTGTGGGCCATCTCCTGGCCCCTGACCGCGGCCCTGGTGCTGGCCAGTGCGCTGCTCGTCGGCTTCATCCTGGTCAGCGAGGGGCTGGTCCCGTTGCGGGCCTGGCACGGCAACGCCGCCGCGGCCGTCGGCGGGCTGCTGCTGATGGCCGCCCTGATGAAGGTGCTCGTCATCGAGGTGTCGTCGAGCGACGGCACCGGCATGCCGGGGGTGCCGACCGAGCGTGCCGCGCTGCTGGCGAGCATCGGCGCGGTGCTGGGCCTGGCCGTCGCGCGTTTCATGTCGCGTGTCGAGCGCCATCTGATCGAGCGCACCGACGGCCTGGAACAATCACTGCGCCAGGCCAACACCGATCTGCAGAAGATCGCCTACCACGATGCCCTCACGCAGCTGCCCAATCGGCTGGTGTTCGAGGACAAGCTCGCCGCCGCGGTGGCGCGCGTGGACCGCGCGGCGGCCAGGCTGGCCGTGCTGTTCATCGACCTCGACGGCTTCAAGCCGATCAACGACTCCTACGGACACAGCAGCGGTGACGCCGTGCTGCGCCAGGTCGGCGAGCGCCTGCGCAAGCTGTCCCGTGTCGGCGACACGATGGCCCGCGTCGGCGGCGACGAATTCCTGATGCTGCTCGAAGGCGAGGTCGACGAGCAGTGCGTCGCGCAGATCGCCGCGCGCATCCTCGCCGGGCTCGCCGAGCCCTATTCGCGAGCCCAGCATGGAGGTCGATGCGCACGACCAGCTCGACCTGCAGCACGACCTGCGCCTGGCGCTGGAGAACAAGGAGCTCGAGCTGTTCTACCAGCCCAAGGTCGATGCCCGCACCGGCAAGGTGACCGCCGCCGAGGCGCTGCTGCGCTGGAAGCACCCGCAGCGCGGCATGATCGGACCCGCCACCTTCGTGCCCGTGGCCGAGCGCTTCGGCCTGATCGGCACGCTGGGCAACTGGGTCATCGAAGACGCCTGCCGCCAGGCGCGCGCATGGCGCGACTGCGG
>VBDL01000838.1 GCA_005884255.1 Betaproteobacteria bacterium
CCGGTCGTCGAAGCCGCTGCCGGCCACCCAGCCGAGCACGCCTTCGCGCGAGGCGAAGTCGGCCAGACCGGCCAGGAAGCGGCCGGCATCGATGCACAGCTCGCCGGGCGCGCCGATGCCGGCCCACGCCGAGGCAGCCCGTCGCGTATCGACGTCGCCGAAGACGTCGAGCGCGAGCGCCTTGTAGCCATCGCGCACGGCCTGCTCGCTCAGCATGCGCGCGGACAGGCCGGCCAACACCAGCGTGCTAGTCATTCGATCAGGCGGCGAGCAGCTCGCCGGCGAGCTGGAACGCTTCGGGGAAGCTCAGCGTCAGCGGCTGCTCCGCCTGGCGCATGCGCAGCAGGAGCTGGTGCTGCACCTGGTACTTCACGTTGCCGACCGCCAACGCGCCGATGCCGACAGCATCGGTGCCGGCCAGCGGCTTGCCGTCGTCCATCACGCCCACCCCGGCGATGCCAGCGGGCGGCACGGCATTCACGTCGGCCGCCACCAGAAGGCGCCCCGCAGCATCGANCTCGAGTTCGCTGGCAGCCAGCACCTGGATGCCGGCCGCGGCCGTGGCCAGCACCACCTCGACGTCGGCCAGTGCGGCGCGCAGCGCGGCGCCGTCGCTGCCCGACACGCCGGTGAGTCGCGTGTCGAAACGCCGGTTGGTCTCCTGCGCCGCCTTGCCGGCGGCCTCGGCGCCATGGTGGCTGGACAGCCGCACGCTGGCCCCTTGTCGCTCGGCCAGCACGCCGGCGATGCGCCCAACGGTGCCGGTGCCGCCGAGGATCAGCACGCGCTTGCCGGCCAGCGTGGTCGCGTGCGCCCGGCGCAGCTGTGCCTCCACGCAGGCCACCAGTGCCGCCGCGGTGGTGTAGGAGCCGCTCGGATCGGCGAAGACCGAGACGACGAAGGGCGGCACCATCGCGCGCTTCGCGGCGTCGAGCATGTCGGCCGCCTTCAGCACGTCGCGCCCGCCGATGAACAGGCCCGTGCGCGCCACGCCCTTGGGGCCGCGCGAGAAGATCGCATCCTGCGTGAGGCCGGCAGTGGCCGCCGTGTCGACGCCGCAATACGGCACGATGATCTGGTAGCCGGCGTCGGCCGCCATGTTGACGTCGAACGGGCTCATGTGGGCGCCGGGCGTGAGCATGTGCAGGATGAAAGGTCGTTCCATGGCGAGGTCAATGGCAGGTGGGGGAGACGAAGGGCGGGCACACGCTGAGCGTGGCGCCGGTGTTGCGGCCCTGCACGATGTGCAGCTCGAGGGCCGGATCGATCAGCGCGGCGGCGCGCGCGGCGGCCACGGCGGCCTCGGCGTCGGCGGCCGAGGGCAGTATGGCGAAGCCCGTCGGTCCCCACGAGCTCTGGCCGACCGCGGCGCCGGCGCTGTGCGCCATCCACTGCAGCAGGCGGCCGACGGCGGCGCTCGTGTAGGCACACCCGCCCTGCGCCGGCGCGAAGTGCTCGCCGAGCTGCTGCTGCACGTGGCCGAGTCCGGCCGCGAATGTTGCGAAGTCGCCGCTCGCCGCGCCCGGCAGGATCTGCATCAGCGTGTGGTGGCAGACCTCGGCGGCAGCCTCGCGCGAGAAGGGCGGCAGGCTGGCGATCGCGCGCTTCTCTTCGGGGCCCGACAGGCCCCTGACGCGCGGGTCCATCACCAGCAGCGCGCGCCAGCGCGCGGGCAGCTCCAGCCGCGCGAGCAGCGGTGCGGGCGCGCCATCGCTGCCGGGTCCGCCGTCGAGCAGCAGCCCGCCGCGGTCGAAGCCCGCGATGCCGACACCCGAGCGGGCGCCGCGGCCGAGCCAGCGGGCGATCTGTTCGGTGCAGGCGTCGATGCCATGCACTCGGGCGAAGGCGCGGCCGGTGGCCAGCGCAAGCTGCGTCCCCGAGCCGAAGCCCGCGTGGATCGGTAGCGATCGCGCCAGATGCAGGTGCAGCGCCTGCCGCCGCCCCGTGCGTTGCCGCAGGACAGCGAGATGTTCAACGGCCCGCTCGAGCTCGCTGCCGGCAACGCCGGGAAGTCGTCGATGACCAAGCCCAGGCTGCCGAAGCGCCGGCCCAGCGTCGCCCCGGGGTCGAAGAAGCCGAGATGCAGTCGCCCCGGCGCGCGCACCGTGACGACGGCCGCCCGCGTCGAACGGAACTCTCCTGCTGCGAGGGCAATGGGGCTGTTGATCACGGTAGGCGTCGGCCTTTGCGATGCATTGGCCACGTCTCAAAGCAAGCCCTGTTCCGCGTGC
>VBDL01000087.1 GCA_005884255.1 Betaproteobacteria bacterium
AGGTTGTCGCGGGCCACCATGGGTCACCTGTTTTGGCTGTATTTGCGGCAGGCATCGCCGAAGGCCGTGAGCAAGGCCATCGACACCGGGTTGCTGGCCGCCTGCCACTCCGGGTGCCATTGCACGCAGAGGTTGAAGCCCTTGCCTTCGGCGAACGAGAAGGCCTCGACGAGGCCGTCGTCCTGCGCGCGGGCTTCGACGCGCAGGCCCGGTGCCAGCCGGTTCACGCCCTGGCCATGCACCGAGTTCACGCGGAACGTCGGTTGCTCGACGATGGCCGACAGCACGCCGCCGGGCTCGACCACCACCTCATGCGCGAGGCCGTATTGCACCTCGGCCGGCGCGTCGCTCGGCGCGCGGTGGTCGCGATGGCCGGGCACGCCGTGCACCGCCTGGTACAGGCTGCCGCCGAGCGCGACATTGGTTTCCTGGAAACCGCGGCAGATGGCGAACAGCGGCACGCCGCGCTGCAGCGCCTTCGGGATCAGGGGCAGGGTCCAGGCATCGCGGTCGACGTCCAGCGGCAACGAAGGGTCGTAGACGTCCTCGCCGAAGTGGCTCGGATGCACGTTCGATGGCGAGCCGGTGAGAAACACGCCGTGCGCCAGGTCGAGCAGCGCATCCAGCTCCTCGGGTTGCGCGGTCGGTACGATCAGCGGCTGGCAGCCGGCCAGGCGGACCGCATTGACGTACTTCTTGCCGGCGACGTGGAAGAGGTGCTGACCCAGCATGCGGTTGCATGCAGGGACCAACACCACAGGTTTGACGGAACTCATTGGGCTTGCTGCTTCGGCGCTTGTTGAGCGCATCGCACTGGGCTTGCTGATTGGACACAGTTTGCCATCAAGCCCGCAGAAGTGCCTACAGCAAGTCCTTCAAGCGGTAATACGCCATCCCGAGCACCAGCGCCGGCATGCGCAGCAGCCGGCCGCCGGGGAAGCGCCGGTGCTGCCGAGTGTCGGGCCGGGCGTCAGGCCAGTCGTTTCAACGCGTCGCCAATGCAACCCACGATCTGGTCGATCTGAGCGCGCTCGATGATCAGCGGCGGCGACAGCGCGATGGTGTCGCCGGTGGTGCGGATCAGCACACCGCGCTCCCAGCAATCGAGGAAGACATCGAAGGCGCGCTTGGCCGGCTGGCCGGCGAGCGGCGCCAGCTCGATACCGGCGACCAGGCCGATGTTGCGGATGTCGATGACGTTGGGCGCGCCCTTCAGGCTGTGCACGGCTTCGGCGAAATAGCCTTCGAGCTGCGCGGCGCGCGTCAGCAGGCCTTCGTCGGCATAGGTGTCCAAGGTACCCAGCGCCGCGGCACAGGCCAGCGGGTGCGCCGAGTAGGTGTAGCCGTGGAAGAACTCGATCAGGTGCTCTGGCCCGTTCATGAAGGCGTCGTGGACCTCCTGCTTCACGAACACCGCGCCCATCGGCACGGCGCCGTTGGTGATGCCCTTGGCCACGGTCATCAGGTCGGGCGTGACACCGAAGGTCTGCGCGCCGAAGGGCTGGCCGGTGCGGCCGAAGCCGGTGATGACCTCGTCGAAGATCAAGAGGATGCCGTGCTTGTCGCAGATTTCGCGCAGCCGCTGCAGGTAACCCTTGGGCGGCAGGATCACGCCGGTGGAGCCGGCCACCGGCTCGACAATCACCGCGGCGATGGTCGATGCGTCGTGCAGCGCGATCAGGCGCTCCAGGTCGTCGGCGAACTCGGCGCCATGCGCCGGCTGGCCCACCGTGAAGGCGTTGCGCGCCGGGTCGTGCGTGTGGCGGATGTGGTCCACGCCGGCGAGCAAGGTGCCGAACATCTTGCGGTTGGCGACCATGCCGCCCACCGAAATGCCGCCGAAGTTCACGCCGTGGTAGCCGCGCTCGCGGCCGATCAGCCGCGTGCGCTGACCTTCGCCGCGCACGCGGTGGTAGGCGATGGCCATCTTCAGCGCCGTCTCCACCGACTCGGAGCCCGAGTTGGTGAAGAACACCTTGTTCATCCCGGCAGGCGTGAGTTCCACCAGCCGCTCGGCCAGCTCGAAGGCCTTCGGGTGGCCCATCTGGAACGGCGGTGCGTAATCGAGCTCGGCGGCCTGTTGCTGGATGGCCTGCACGATCTTCGGCCGCGCGTGGCCCGCGTTCACGCACCACAGGCCGGCGATGGCGTCGAGCACCGGGCGGCCTTCGGGCGTGTAGAAGTGCATCCCTTCGGCACGCGCCAGCAGGCGTGGCGCCTTCTTGAACTGGCGGTTCGCGGTGAAGGGCATCCAGTAGGCGTCGAGGTCTTGGTTCATGCGTTTCTCCTTGGATAGCGCAGTCTAGGCACGCTGCCGCGCAATGTGCATGCGCATTCACCAGGGGGCGCCCTGGGCGGCGCAATATCATGCGAAGGAACATTCCATTCGAGCTTCTTCATGCGAACCGTCGCCCCCTCGCTGCAACTTGATGCCATCGATCGCAGCATCCTCGACGAGCTGCAGCGCGACGGGCGCTTGAGCAACGTCGACCTGGCGCAGCGCGTGCACCTGTCGCCGTCGGCCTGCCTGCGCCGCGTGAAGCAGCTCGAAGACGCCAGCGTCATCGACCGCTATGTGGCGCTGGTCAATGCCAAGGCCGTCGGCCAGCCGGGCACCAGCTTCACCATCGTCAACCTGGAGCGCCTGACGTCCGCCGCCATCGATGCCTTCGAGCATGCCGTGCGCGACACGCCGCAAATCCTCGACTGCTTCTATGTTGCCGGCACCAACGACTACCTGATCCGCTTCACGTACCGCGACTCCGAGGACCTGGAGCGCTTCCATGCCGAGGTGCTGATGCGCCTGCCCGGCGTGGTGCGATCGGTGAAGCGCACCACGGCACTGGCCTTGCAGCCTTGACCATGGCGGCCACCAATGCCCCCGTGCTGGTGCTCCAGCACCTCCATGCGGACGGCCCGGCATTCCTGGGCACGTGGTTGCGCGAGCAGGGTGTGCCGTTCGAGGTGTTCAACAGCGAGGCGAGCCAGGCATTTCCTTCGAGCACCAGCGGCTACCGCGCGCTCGCCGTGCTCGGCGGCGAGATGAGCGCGAACGATCCTTTGCCCTCGCTGCGGCGCGCCGAGGCGCTGATCCTCGATGCGATGGCGCAGGAGCGGCCCGTGCTCGGCTTGTGCCTCGGCGCCCAGCTGATGGCGCACGCGCTCGGCGCGAACATCGTGGCATCGCCTGCACCCGAGGTCGGCTGGCATGAGATCACGCTGGCCGACACGGGCCCGGCCAGATCGTGGCTCGGCGACGCGTCACGCCCCACCGTCTTTCAGTGGCACTACGAGGCCTTCGATCTGCCCGCCGGCGCGCAGCACCTGGCGGGCAGCGCGGCATGTCCGAACCAGGCCTTCGCGCTGGGGCCGCACCTCGGGCTGCAGTTTCATGTGGAAGTCGACCTGCCCAAGTTGCACGACTGGACGCGTGCGCACGACCCGCGCTTTGCGCAGGCGCAGCGCGGCCATACCAGCGTGCACGACGGTCCGCGCATGCTGGCCGACGCGCATCGCCACCTGCAGGCGCAGCAGGAAATGGCGCGGCACATCTACGCGCGCTGGCTCGGGCTCGACGCCTGAGCGCGCGGCCTCTTTCGCATCAAGAAACTTTGCTTTCGTAATGCGAAATTGACTGCGAGTGCAGCGCAGCATGGTTTCCCATGATGATCAATCACATTTCGCATCATGCGAATGCGAAGCTAAGTCATTGATTTCATTGACAGCAAATTTATGTCTTCTATAAGACATAAGTCTTCCCCAAAGCAGTTCACACGGGTACGCTTGATCCCAAGACAGGCTTTCATCGTTTGTTCGTACTTCATCTGGAGGCTCCCATGACGAACCCGACCCGTGAACAGCAAATCGCCGCTCTGGAGAAAGAGTGGGCCGAGAACCCGCGCTGGAAAGGCATCAAGCGCGGCTACAGCGCCGCCGACGTCGTGCGCCTGCGCGGCTCGCTGGCGATCGAGCACACGCTGGCCAAGCGTGGCGCCGAGAAGCTGTGGAATCTGATCAACACCGAGCCGTTCATCAACGCGCTGGGCGCGTTGACCGGCAACCAGGCGATGCAGCAGGTGAAGGCCGGCCTGAAGGCGATCTATCTGTCCGGCTGGCAGGTCGCCGGCGACGCCAACAGCAACGGCGAGATGTACCCCGACCAGTCGCTGTACTCGGTGGACTCGGTGCCGAAGGTCGTCAAGAAGATCAACAACACCTTCGCGCGTGCCGACCAGATCCAATGGTCCGAAGGCAAGAACGACATCGACTTCTTCGCGCCGATCGTGGCCGATGCCGAAGCCGGCTTTGGCGGCGTGCTCAATGCGTTCGAGCTGATGAAGGCGATGATCGAAGCGGGCGCCTCGGGCGTGCACTTCGAAGACCAGCTCGCCGCGGTGAAGAAGTGCGGCCACATGGGCGGCAAGGTGCTGGTGCCCACGCGTGAAGCGGTGGCCAAGCTGGTGGCCGCGCGCCTCGCGGCCGACGTGATGGGCACGCCGACCGTGCTGGTCGCGCGCACCGATGCGGAAGCGGCCGACCTGGTGACGAGCGACGTCGACGACAACGACCAGCCGTTCTGCACCGGCGAGCGCACCGTCGAAGGCTTCTATCGCACGAAGCCGGGCCTCGAGCAGGCCATCTCGCGCGGCCTGGCCTACGCCGAGTACGCCGACCTCGTGTGGTGCGAGACCGGCAAGCCGGACCTGGCCTACGCCAAGGCCTTCGCCGAGGCGATCCACGCCAAGTTCCCGGGCAAGCTGCTGGCCTACAACTGCTCGCCGTCGTTCAACTGGAAGAAGAACCTCGACGACGCGACGATCGCCAAGTTCCAGCGCGAGCTGGGCGCGATGGGCTACAAGTTCCAGTTCATCACGCTGGCCGGCTTCCACGCGCTGAACTACTCGATGTTCAACCTGGCCTACGGCTATGCGCGCAACAACATGAGCGCCTTCGTCGAGCTGCAGGAGGCCGAGTTCGCTGCTGCCGAGAAGGGCTTCACCGCGGTGAAGCACCAGCGCGAGGTCGGCACCGGCTACTTCGACGCCGTGACCACGACGATCGAGAAGGACGCGTCCACCGCCGCGCTGAAGGGCTCGACGGAAGACGAGCAGTTCTTCGATAAAAAACACGGCTGAGTCGCGCTTCTCGCCAACGAAAAGGCCCGGGACTGCCGGGCCTTTTTCTATGGGTGCCGTCAGATCACCATTGGAGATTGACGGTGTACTTGCCGTTGGTGGCGCCCGTGCCGCCGCCGTAGTAAATGACCTTCACGTAGCGCTTGAAGGTGCTGCTGCCGGTGTTGGTCACGGTGACCTTGTCGACAGCGCCGGTGCCGCCGGTGCTCGACCCGATCAGCGTGCCGGCGCTGTTGTAGACGTAGAGATCGTAGTCGCTGGTGCTGTTGGGCGTGAGCGTGACGGTCAGCGTCTTGCCGGCGGCGAGGTCGAGGCTGAACCAGTCCTGGTCGGAGCTGGAGCCCATCGTGCCGTTGATCAGCGCCGCGGCGGACTGGTAGTTCGCGGTGCTCAGGCTGTCGTTCGGCTCGACCTCGTTCTGGCCCGGAATGCTCGTCATCGACTGCACCGCGGCATAGGCATCGACGACGCCGCTGCCGCAGCCGCTGCACGAGCCGGGGAAAGCGCGCGCGGTCGACTTCAGGTTGGCGATGATCTCGTCCACCGTGGCGGTGGGTTTCTTCGAGATCATCAGCGCCACCACGCCGGCCACGTGAGGCGTGGCCATCGAGGTGCCCTGGTAGTAGGCGTAGCTGTCGCTGCCCGGCGTGGTGGTGCCGCTGTTGAGCGTCGACAGGATGCCGTCGGCGCTGTTGCTGCGCATGTCGCCGCCCGGAGCGGCGAGGGTCACGAGGCTGCCGTAGTTGGAGTAGTAGGCGCGCGAGCCGAAGCGGTTGATGGCCGCCACGGCGACCACGCCGCTGCAGTTGGCCGGGTTGGAGTTGCTGACGTCGGTGTTCTCGTTGCCCGCCGCCACCACGACCACCGTGCCGCGCGAGCGGGCGCTGGTGATCGCGCTCTGCGTCGTTGTGTCGCAGGCGCCGGTGCCGCCGAGCGACATGTTGATCACGCGCGCCGGCGTGGCGTTGGCGGGAACGCCGCTGACCGTGCCGCCGGAGGTCCAGATCATCGCGTCGGCGATGTCGGAGGTGTAGCCGCCGCACTTGCCGAGCACGCGCGCCGGCTGCACCTTGGCGCCGAACGCAGTGCCGGCGACGCCGGTGCTGTTGTTCGTCACCGCGGCGATGGTGCCGGCCACATGCGTGCCATGCCAACTGGAGTTGTTGGCCGGCTCGCCGGTGCCGCATTCACCGGCCGTGGTCCAGTCACCCGGATCCTTGGCATCGCCGTCGCGCCCGCCGCCGTCGTTGGCCACTGCCGTGTCGTTGATGAAGTCGTAGCCGGCCACGATGTTGGCCGCGAGATCGGCGTGCGGGCGGTAGCCCGTGTCGATCACCGCGACGGTCACGCCGCTGCCGGTGGACAGGTCCCAGGCCTGCGGCGCCTTGATGCCGCCGGTGGCGTCATACAGGTCCCACTGGCTGGTGTACTGGCTGTCGTTGGGCGTCATCAGCACATGCAGGATGCGGTCGGGCTCGGCGTATTCGATCGCCGGGTCCTGCGCCTTCAGCCGCGCGGCGAGTGCGGCAGCGTCGGCCGCATTGAGCCGCTTGTCGAGCTTCAGCACGTGCGCACCCAGCGCGTTGTTGCGCAGGTGCGTGAGCTGCACGCCGTGCTGCGCGGCGGCCGCTCTCAGCGCGGCCAGGCGGTCGGCGCGCAGCGGGCCCGCTGCCGGGGAGCGGGCGATCGTCTGCACGTCCCGATACTTCACGATCATCCGATCGGTGGGCACAGCGGACTCGGCCGCCGACTTCATCGCCCCCGAGCCAAAGGCCGTCGCCGACCCGCCCGCCCATGCTGCCGGCGCGAGCACCATCGCCGCGACTGCCGCGCAAGCGAACAGCCGCGTACTTCTCGTTTTGCAGAACATCAAGTTCTCCAGGGAAGTGGGCATGGCCGTCCCTTGAACCATGCCGATCTGGGAGCTATGCCGCAGCACCGCCGGTGAGACGGGTGCGCATCAGGGTCCTCCCGCGGCTCGCTGGGCGGCGCTTTTGGCGACACCAGCCAGCCTGCGGGGCGGTTTGTACGTGCGACCTGCGCACCCCGCAATCCCGGATCGCCCCTGGATAACGCTGTCTAAGGGAAGTCTCTAGGCCGGCGCTGACACTTGCTCACGTATCCGTTGCGCGGCCTCCACCATGTTGCGCAGCGCGGCCTCGGTTTCGGGCCAGCCGCGCGTCTTCAGGCCGCAGTCGGGATTGACCCACAGCCGCTCCACCGGTATCAGCGCGCACGCGCGTTCGAGCAGCCGCTGCATCGCATCGACGCTCGGCACGCGCGGCGAGTGGATGTCGTAGACGCCGGGGCCGATCTCGTTCGGGTAGGCGAACTCGCCGAAGGCATCGAGCAGTTCCATCGCCGAGCGCGAGGTCTCGATGGTGATCACGTCGGCATCGAGCGCCGCAATGGCCGGCAGGATGTCGTTGAACTCGGAGTAGCACATGTGCGTGTGGATCTGCGTCTCGTCGCGCACCGCGGCGCTGCACAGCTTGAAGGCGCGCACGGCCCACGCGAGGTAGCGCGTCCAGTCGCGTTGCTTCAATGGCAAGCCTTCGCGGAACGCCGGCTCGTCGATCTGGATCACGCGGATGCCGGCCTTTTCGAGATCGGCCACTTCCTCGCGGATGGCGAGCGCGAGCTGCAGCGCTGTTTCGGAGCGCGGCTGGTCGTCGCGCACGAAGGACCACTGCAGCATCGTCACCGGGCCGGTGAGCATGCCCTTCATCGGCTTGGTGGTGAGCTGCTGCGCATAGGCGGTGGTGTCCACCGTCATCGGCTCGGGGCGGTAGACATCGCCGTAAAGAATCGGCGGCTTCACGCAGCGCGAGCCGTAGCTCTGCACCCAGCCGTTGTCGCTGAAGGCATAGCCCCACAGGCGCTCGCCGAAGTACTCGACCATGTCGTTGCGCTCGGCCTCGCCGTGCACCAGCACATCGAGGCCCAGCGCCTCCTGCTTCTCCACCGCGAGGCGGATCTCGTCGCGCATGCGGTTGAGATATTCCAGCGCGCCGATCTCCTGCCGCTTGTAGGCCGCGCGCGCTTGGCGGATCGCCGGCGTCTGCGGGAAGGAGCCGATGGTGGTGGTGGGCAGCAGCGGCAGCTGCAGCGCCTCGCGCTGCCGCGGCGCACGCTCGGCGAAGGGATGGTGGCGCTCGGCCATGCCTTCGGTGACGGCGGCGACGCGCTTGCGCACCAGGTCGTTCGTCACGCGCTTGGAGCCGCGGCGCGATGCCTGTGCAGCGTCAGACTCGCGCAGCGCATCGGCGATCGCCGCGTCGCCTTCGTTGAGCGCTCGGGCCAGCAGCGCGATCTCGTGCAACTTCTCCTCCGCGAACGCCAGCCAGGGCTTGACGCCGACGTCCAGAGTCTTCTCGTGCCTGAGCGTCACCGGCACGTGCAGCAGCGAGCATGACGGCGCGATCCACAGCCGGTCTGCCAGATCCTCGTGCAGCACGCGCAGCGTGTCGAGCGCGCGGCGCAGGCCGGTGCGCCAGATGTTGCGGCCGTCGACGATGCCGGCCGAGAGCACGGCGCCTTCGGGCAGCGCGGCACGCCAGGCGGCGAGCTGCTGCGGCGCGCGCACGAGGTCGATGTGAAAGCCGTGCACCGGCAGCTTGGCCGCGTGGCGCACGTCGTCGACCGCTTCGAAGTAGGTGGCCAGCAGGAGCTTGACGCCTTGCCGGCCGAGCGTCGCGTAGGCGTCGCCATAGGCGCGCACCCAGCGCCCATCGAGCTCCAGGCACAGCGCCGGCTCGTCGATCTGCACCCATTCGATGCCGAGCGCGGCCAGGCGCGCCAGGATGCGCTCATAGGCCGTGACCAGCGCAGGCAGCAGGCTCAGGCGATCGAAGTCCGCGACATGCGTCTTCGCCAGGCGCAGATAGGTGACGGGGCCGATCAGCACCGGCTTGACCGTCGCCCCCGTGGCCTGCGCATCGCGGATCTGCTCGAACCAGTCGTCGCGGCCGCCGTCGAAGCGCGTGTCCGGCGCCAGCTCGGGCACCAGGTAGTGGTAGTTGGTGTCGAACCACTTGGTCATCTCCATCGCCGGCTGCGCCGCATTGCCGCGCGCGAGCTCGAAGTACTGCGCCGGCGTCAGCGCCCTGGCATCGAAGCCGAAGCGCGCGGGCAGCGCGCCGAGCAGCACGCTGAGGTCGAGCATGCCGTCGTAGAGCGAGAAGTCGCCGGCCACGACGTGCGTGAGGCCGGCGTCGCGCTGCAGCGCCCAGTGGTGCCGACGCAGCGCGGCAGCCGTGCCGTGCAGCTGCGCAGCATCGGACTCGCCGCGCCAGAAGGATTCGAGGGCGAACTTGAGTTCGCGCTGCGCGCCGATGCGCGGGAAGCCGAGGAGGTGCGTGTGTGCCATGGGCGGAGAGTCTCGGCGCGGCCCTAGAATGAATCAAGCGGCATGTTTTCATGCCACGATGAATTTGATTCATGATTGAGATCCGCCACCTGCGCTCACTGCTGGCCATCGCCGAGCACGGCAAGCTCGCCGCCGCGGCCGAGCGCGTGCACCTGAGCCAGTCGGCGCTGTCGCACCAGATCCGCGCGCTGGAAACCCATTACGCGATCGCGCTGTTCGAGCGCTCGCCGCGGCGGGGCATGAGCT
>VBDL01000839.1:0-1623 GCA_005884255.1 Betaproteobacteria bacterium
CTTGAACGGCAAGCCGCAGGATGTCGACGTGCCCGGCGACACGCCGGTGCTCTGGGTACTGCGCGACACCGTGGGCCTGACCGGCACCAAGTTCGGTTGCGGCATCGCCGTGTGCGGCGCCTGCACCGTCCACGTCGATGGTCGGCAGCGCCGTGCGTGCGTGACGCCGGTGTCTTCCATCGCGGGACGCGAGCTCACCACGATCGAGGCCATCGGCGACGACAAGGTGGGCCGCGCCGTGCAGGACGCCTGGGTGCGCCATGACGTCGTGCAGTGCGGCTATTGCCAGAGCGGCCAGGTCATGGCGGCCGTGGCGCTGCTCAAGGCCAACAAGCGCCCGACCGACGCCGACATCGACCGCGCGATGAGCGCAAACCTGTGCCGCTGCGGTACCTACGCGCGCATCCACGCCGCCGCCAAGGACCGCCGGTCGTTCCTCAAGGTCAGTGCCGGTTCCGGGTTCGCATTGGGCGCTTTCCCTCTCGGTGCGCAAACCCCGGCAGCCGGCGGCGCACTCAAGCCCAACCAGCAGCCATCGGCCTTCGTGAGCATCGACGCCGATGGCACGGTGACCGTCACCATCGGCAAGATCGACATCGGCCAGGGCGTTCAGACCTCGCTGCCACTTGTAGTGGCCGAAGAGATGGATGCCCATTGGAGCAAGATGCGCTGCAAGCTTGCGCCTGCCGGCGAGGCCTACAAGGATCCGCTCTTCCAGATCCAGATGGTCGGCGGTTCGACCACCACGAAGAACTCGTGGATGCAGTACCGCGAGATCGGCGCGCGCATGCGCGCGATGCTGATGGGCGCAGCCTCCAAGCGCTTCGGCGTGCCGGCCGGGCAGCTGAAGACCGAGTCGGGCTTCGTGATCGGCCGAGCCGGTGCCGGCCACCGTGCAGCTGAAGTCGCCCCAGCAGTTCAAGCTCATCGGCAAGCCCACAGGCAGGCTCGATGCGCGCGACAAGTCCAGCGGCCGGCAGCAGTTCGGCATGGACGTGCGGTTGCCCGGCATGCGCACGGTGGTGATGGTGCATCCGCCGGTGTTCGGCGCCAAGGTGGCGCGCTTCGATGCCGCGCGTGCGAAGGCCATCGCCGGGGTCGAGGACGTCTACCAGGTCCCGCTGGCCGGCGGGGCCACGGGTCTTGCGATCGCGGCCGATGGTTTCTGGCCGGCGCGCACGGCGCGCGAGGTCATGCATGTCGAATGGGACACCAGCGGCCTGGAGAAGGCCGACAGCGATGCACTGCTGGCGCGCTACCGCGAGCTGGCGGCGCAACCCGGCATGAGGGCCACGACGGCCGACACGTCGGCGCTGGCCAGCGCACCGCAGAAGATCACGGCCGAGTACACCTTTCCGTACCTGGCACACACGCCGATGGAGCCCCTGAACTGCACCATCGACTACCGCGGCGACCAGTGCACCGTGTGGGTCGGCTCGCAGTTCCAGACGATCGACCAGGCTGCAGTGGCCTCGGTTCTGGGCCTGAAGCCCGAGCAGGTGACCTTCAACACCATGATGGCCGGCGGCGGCTTCGGCCGCCGTGCCACGGGTACCTCCGACTATGTGTTCGAGGCTGCGCAGGTCTCCAAGGCACGCTACGCGGCCGGCCGTCGGGAGCCGA
>VBDL01000839.1:1658-2919 GCA_005884255.1 Betaproteobacteria bacterium
GAGATCGGGCACGACGGCAAAGGCAAAGTGCTGGCGTGGAAGCACATGATCGTCGGCCAGTCGATCACCATGGGCGGCCCGTTCGAGCCCTTCGTCGTGAAGAACGGCGTCGACTCGACGTTGACAGAGGGCGTGGCCGAGAGCGCCTATCCGTTCCCGATCGCGCTGGAAGTGCACCAGCCGAAGGTCAATGTGCCGGTGCTGTGGTGGCGCTCGGTCGGCCACTCGCACAACGCCTTCGTGATGGAGACGCTGGTGGACGAGCTGGCGTATGCGGGCGGGCTCGATCCCGTGGCGTATCGACGCTCCCTCCTGCGCGAGCACAAGCGGCACCTCGCGGCGCTGGACCTCGCAGTCGAGCAGTCGGGCTACGGAAAGACTCGCCTCGCAGCGGGTCGCGCCTGGGGCGTGGCGGTGCACGAGTCATTCGATTCCGTGGTCGCCTACGTGGTCGAGGCGTCCATGCGCGGCGACCAGCCCGTGCTGCACCGCGTGACCGCGGCCGTCCACTGCAACTTGGCCGTCAACCCGCGCACGATCGAGGCGCAGGTGCAAGGCGGCATGGTGATGGGGCTGGGCACGACGCTGCCAGGAGCACGCATCACGCTGAAGGATGGCGTGGTGCAGCAGAGCAACTGGCACGACTATCGGCTGGCGACGCACGGGCACATGCCCCCGCAGGTGTCGGTGCACATCGTGCCCTCGGCCGACCCGCCCACCGGCATCGGCGAACCGTCGGTGCCGCCGATCGCGCCGGCGATCGCCAACGCAGTCGCGGCCCTCACCGGTAAACGGATTCGCAGCCTGCCGTTCGAAGCGTGATGGCCTTCGAGCCTGGGCCTGGAACCAACGGCACTACTCCACTGAATCATTGAAATAGGCTATGTATGCTCCACTTTGGAGGGCATACACAGGATGACTGCTGGCGCAGCAGGGCGTCCACTTCAAAAGCTGTCGGATTCGATCGACACCACGACGGCCTCGGGGCGGTTCTTTTTCCACGTCATGGCGAGCTTGGCCGAGATGGAGCGCGAACTAACCGTCGAGCGCACCCGCGCCGGCCTTGGAGCTGCCCGGCAACTCGGTTGCAAGGGTGGGCGCAAGCGCCAAATGACTGACAGCAAGATCGCCTTGGCCAAGAAGCTGCTGGCCAGCGGGTGCCGCCGAAAGACGTGGCGGAGAACCTGGGCGTGTCCGTGCCGACGCTCTACCGCTGGCTGCCCGCGTCTGCGCGGGCTTAAAGGAGATCAGGTATGCCGCC
>VBDL01000114.1 GCA_005884255.1 Betaproteobacteria bacterium
GCCGATGAGGCACAGCCCCGCCCACAGGTAGTCGAGCTTCAGCGGCTGCTGCATCACCACCACCGCGAAGGGCACGAACACCGCCAGCGTGATCGCCTCCTGCGCGATCTTCAGCTGCGCCAGCGTGAAGCCGCCGGCATAGCCGATGCGGTTGGCCGGCACCTGCAGCAGGTACTCGAAGAGCGCGATGCCCCAGCTGAGCAGCGCGGCGATCCACCAGGCGCGGTTCGACAGATTCTTCAGGTGGCCGTACCAGGCGAAGGTCATGAAGACGTTGGACAGCGCGAGCAGGCCGAAAGTCTTCAGCGGCAGGGGCAAGGTGGCGAGCATGGGGCCGAATTTTAGGTGGCCGCACTCGCGGCGATCGCCCGAAACGCGAGCGCGGCGCCGGGCTATTCGAGGCGCTGCACGCGCTGACCCTGCACGGCCGGCAACGCGGCGGCCAGCGGCCCGAAGCCCGGCACCGTGAGCTGCGGCGCGATCTCCAGCAGGGGGTACACGACGAAGGCGCGTTCGAGCAACCGGGGGTGCGGCACGGTCAGCCGTGAGTCGGTGATGATCTGCTCGCCATATAGCAGCAGGTCCAGGTCCAGCGTGCGCGGCGCATTGCGATACGGCCGCTCACGGCCGTGCTGCCGTTCGATGGCCTGCAACGCGTCGAGCAAGGCGAGCGGCGACAGCGTGGTGTCCAGCGCCACCACGCCATTGATGAAGTCCGGCCCGCTCGCATCGAGCGGCGCGCTGCGCCACCACGACGAGCACGCCACCAGCGTGCAGCCGGGCAGCGCGGCGAGCGCGTCGCGCGCCGCTTCGAGCGTGGCGCGCGCGTCGCCGAGATTGGCGCCCAATCCGATATGGACGCGCTTCATTCGGCGCCGCTCGGCGCGGCGGACGCACCGGCGGGCTTGCGGCGACGGCGGCGGCGCTTGCGCGCGGGTGCATCCACCAAGGCGGCGTCATCGCCGGCCTCGGCTTGCGCCGGCGCCTCGTCGGTCGGCCCCGCCGCAGCTGCCGCCTTGGGCACGCGCCGCGGCTGCCGTGTCTCGCGCATCGTGGCCAGCAGCGCTTCACGCTCCTCGTCGGTGCCGAGCGAGAAGTCTTCCCACCACTCGGCGATCTCCGCGGCAATCTCGCCCGCATCGGCGCGCAGCCGCAGGAAGTCGAAGCCGGCACGGAAGCGCGGCTGCTCGATCAGCGTGTACGGGCCGTTGCCGGTGCGGCGCTCGAAGCGCGGCTGCATCAGCCAGATCTCGCGCATGTCCGCCGCCAGCTTGCCGCGGCCGGAGATGTCGCCGATGCGCGCGTCGAACACCATGTCGGTGGCCTGCTGCAGCGCTGGGAACGGCGGCACGCCGTCCTTCTTCAGCGCCATCCAGCGCGATTGCACGTCGTGCCACAGCAGGCAAGACAGCAGGAAGCTCGGCGCCACGCTGCGCCCTTCGTCGACACGGCGGTCAGTGTCGGCCAAGGCCAGGTCGACGAAATTGTTCTGGGCGGCGCGCGCGCCTTCCAACGCGACGTCGAGGATGGGGAACGCGCTGCGCCGCCCGGCGCCGATCAGCCCCTGCTTGCGCAGCTCGGCAATGCTCTCGCGCGAATGGCCGGTCTGCAGCAGCTTGACCATCTCGTCGAACAGGCGCGATGCGGGCACGCTGTCGAGCAGCAAGGCCATCGCGGCGATCGGCTCGGCGCTCTTCGTCTCGATGTGGAAGCCGAGCTTGGCGGCGAAGCGCACCGCGCGCACGACGCGCACCGGGTCTTCGCGGTAGCGCGTGACCGGGTCGCCAATCATGCGCAGCACGCGCTGCTTCACGTCCTTGATGCCGCCGTGGTAGTCGACCACGATCTGCGTCGTCGGGTCGTAGTACATCGCGTTGATCGTGAAGTCGCGCCGCGCGGCATCCTCGATCTGCGGGCCCCAGACGTTGTCGCGCAGCACGCGGCCGGCGGCGTCCACCGCGTGGCTCATGCCGGCGAGCTCGCTCTTGGCGGTCTTCTCGTTGCCGTTCACCGCCTCGCCCTCCTCGGCCACCATGTAGGCGCGGAAGGTCGACACCTCGATCACCTCGTGATCGCGGCCGCGGCCGTACACCACGTGCACGATGCGAAAGCGCCGCCCGATGATGAAGGCGCGGCGGAACTGCTCCTTCACCTGCTCGGGGGTCGCGTTGGTGGCGACGTCGAAGTCCTTGGGCCGGCGCCCGGCCAGCAGGTCGCGCACCGCGCCGCCGACGATGAAGGCCTCGAAGCCGGCTTCCTGCAAGGTGCGCACGACCTTGACCGCGCGCTCGTCGAGCAGCGCCGGGTCGATGCCGTGCTCGGTGGCCGGCACGTCGACGCGCTTGCCCAGCGGAATGCGCGAGGCCGGCGTCTTGGCCGCGGGCTTGCGCAGCAGTTTGTCGATGAGTCGCTTGATCATGGGGTCTCGAAAAGCGTGAGGATGCGCCAGCCGCGCTCGCGCGCCAAGACCTCCAGCGCGGGCGACGGGTTGGTCGCCACCGGGTGGCTGGCCAGCTCGAGCAGCGGCAGGTCGTTGGTCGAGTCGCTGTAGACGGTAACGCAATCGAATTGCGGCCAGGCCTGGCCGCGCGCGGCCAGCCATTCGTGCACGCGCGTGATCTTGCCTTCGCGGAACGATGGCGTGCCGTCGATCAGGCCAGTGGCGCGCCCGGCGGCGTCTCGCTGGAGCCGCGTGGCGATCAGCTCAGGCACGCCAAAGGCGTCGGCGATCGGACGCGTAACGAAGTCGTTGGTGGCGGTGACGATGGCCACCACATCGCCGGCTTGCTGGTGCTCGCGCACCAGAGCGCGCGCGCTGTCGCGCAGCGCCGGTTGCATCTGCTCGCGCATGAAGCGCGCACGCACGGCTTCGATTTCGACGGCTGGGCGGTCGCGCCAGGCCGCGGTGGCGAAGTCCACGTAGGCGTCGATGTCAAGCACGCCGGCCTGGTAGTCGCGGAAGAATTCGTCGTTGCGGGCGCGGAAACGCTCGCCATCGGCCCAGCCGATGCTCACGATGAACTCGCCGAAGGCATGGTCGGAGTCGGTAGGCAGCAGCGTGCCGTCGAGGTCGAACAGGGTCAGGTTCATTGTCACGGTTGCATGCCCTCCTCGCTCAGCATGCGCTTGAGCAGCGGCACGGTCACCGCGCGCTGCTGCGACAGCGCAAAGCCGTCGAGCCGGTCGAGCAGCGCCATCAGGTGTTTCAGATCGCGCGCAAAGCGCGTCAGCAGGTAGCCCATCACCTCGTCGGAGAGGAACACGCCGCGGCGATCGGCCTCGCGGCGCAGCACCGCGCGCACATGGTCCTCGGCCAGCGGCTGCAGCGCGAACACGTGGCCCCAGCCGAGGCGTGTACGCAGGTCCTCGCGCACAGGCAGGTCCACCGGCGGCACGCGGCCGGCGGCGGCGATCTGCACGCCGAGCGCGCTGGCCTGCACGAACAGCGAGAAGGCCGCCTGCTGCTGCAGCGCGTCATAGCGCTCGCAGTCGTCGAACACGATCAGCGACCAGGCTTCGTCGAGCTGCCACGGCGTGGCGTCGGTCGCGGTGAACCAGGCGGCACGCTCGCCGTGGTGCTCGCGTTCGCCGACCATCGCGCGCAACAGATGCGTCTTGCCGCTGCCGGGGGGGCCCCACAGGTAGACCGGCGCGGCGGGCAAGGTCAGCGCGCGCAGGTGTTCCAGCACCGCCGCATTGGCGCCGGCGACGAAGCTGTCGAAGCGCTGCGCCGGGTCCGGCGTGAGGCCCAAGGGAATCTGCTTCATCCGCGGTACAGCGAGCTGCCGACGTACAGCGCACGCAGCCGGCGCAGCGCCACCACCAGCACCGCGCTGGCCGGCAGCGCGACCAGCACCCCGGCAAAGCCGAACACCTGCCCGAAGGCGAGCAGCGCGAAGATCACCGCCAGCGGCGACAGGCCGATGCGCTCGCCCACCAGCCGCGGCGTCAGCAAGAAGCCTTCGAACAGCTGACCGAAGCCATAGATCACCGCCACTGACACGACGCCGTAGAGGCCGCCGAACTGCAGCGCACCGGCCAGCAGCGCGAGCAGCAGTCCGATGCCGAAGCCGACGTAGGGGATGAAGATCGCCAGGCCCGTGAGCACGCCCAGCGGCAGCGCGAGATCGAAGCGCGCGACGGCCAGCCCGGCGCTGTAGTAGATCGCCAGCAGCAGCATCACCAGCAGCTGGCCGCGCAGGTACTGGCCGAGCACGACGTCGCATTCGGCGGCGAAGGCCTGCACCGGTGGACGCAGGCGCGGCGGCACGAAGTCGCGCAACTGCTGAAGCAGCGGCGTCCAGTCGAGCAGCAGGTAGAACAGCGCCACCGGCACCAGCACCGCGTTGCCGATCAGCGTGAGCGCCACGCTGCCGCCGATGCGCGCGGAGCTCAAGGCGGCGGCGAGCCAGCCGTCGGCGTTGGCGTCGAGCATGCGCAGCACCAGCGCCTTGAGACTCGTGGTGTCGAGCGCGACGTTGATGCCGAGCTGCGCCAGCCACGGCGCTAGCGTGTGGTTCAGCCGGTCGAGCAGCTGCGGAGCCTGCTCGCGCAGCAGCGGCAGCTGGCGCGAGAGGATGGGCACCACGAGCAGCAGCAGCGCCAGCACCGCGACGATCAGCGTCACCTCGATCAGCAGCACCGCCAAGGGGCGCGGCACGCGGCGCTGCGCCATCGCTTCGACGGCCGGGTGCAGCGCGTAGGCCAGCACGGCAGCGATCAGGAAGGGCGTGAGCACCGGCGCCAGCGCCCACAGCAGCGCCGCGGCGAGCACGCCGAGCGCGAGCCAGCTGAGCGTTTGTCGTTGGGCGCGGGTGAGGGTCATCGTCGGAGAGCGACGGCCAGGCAGCCGCCGGGGCCGCCAAGGCGGCGGCTAAGGTGCCGGATTGTAGGGTGGCGGCCTTAGCCCCCAGCTCGCTGCACTCGCGGCCCCCGAGGGGCGCGCCTGCCTTGGGGCGGCCCGGCAGCAGGCTCAGTGCAGCCGCGGCCGGTCCGGCCGCAGCGCATCGAGCTCGCGGCGCATCGCCTCGCGATCCTTGGCATCGGGACAGTGCTCGAGGTAGGCGCGCAAGTCCTCGGCCGCCGCGTCGGGCTGGCCGAGCGCCGCCCAGGCCAAGCCGCGGTCCCGGCGCTCTTCCCAGGCGTCGGGCAGCAGCACGACCAGCCGCTGCAGCACCGCCAGCATGCGCGTCCAGTCGGACGCCGCACGGTGGATCTCCTTCAGATTGCGCAGCATGCGCGCCACCACGTCGCGCGGCGGCGCCGCCTGCAGAAACAGGCCCAGCGGCACTTCGAAATCGCCGACCAGGCCTTGCTGGCGCCGGTAGGGGTTGAGCCGCTCGTCCAGCTCGTCGCGCGACAGCGAATGGCCGCTGAACGGATCGATGATCACCTCGCCCTGCTGCGCGCCACCGTGCAGTTTGAGCTTGACGAGGAAATGCCCGGGGAAGGAGACGCCCCGCGCGCTCAAGCCCAGGTGCGAGGCCAGCTCGATGTACAGCACCGCCAGCGTGATCGGGATGCCCCGCCGCGTGGCCAGCACGCGGTGCAGATAGCTGTTGTCACGGTCGTAGTAGTCGTTGACATTGCCGGCGAAACCGAGCTCCTGGAAGAAGAAACGGTTGAGCCAGCGCAGCCGCTGCAGCGCAACCGCATCGGCCGGCACGCGACGGCGCAGTTTCTCGCCCAGCGCGTCGATGTGCGCCAGCACGGTCTGCGTGTCGAGCTCGGGGTATTCGTCCTGCGCAATGGCCGCGGCGGCGTCGACCAGCGAGAAGCTGGCATCGTCGGCCACCAGCGAGGCGAAGTACTCCAGGGGAGTCGGCGGCACCAGGCGCAGCGACGAAGGCATCAGCGCCCGCCCGGCCGCCCGAAGGGCGCTGAGCGCCCCCTCGGGGGGCAGCGAACGAAGTGAGCGTGGGGGCCGTCCATCAGCTCAGTTTAGAGCCTGAGTGCGCTAGCGGCGAACGAACTGTTTCAGGTTCAGGCCCAGCCCCCACAGCACGGCGAAGTACACCAGCGCCGCGCCGCCGAGCACCAGCGCGATAGCGCCCGCGCGCAGCAGCTCGTGTTGGCCGAGTGCGATCCAGTCGACGAAGTGAGCGGCCGCCGCCAATGCCGCACCCAGGGCCGCCGTCGCTGCGAGCACGCGCAGTGCGAAGGCGCCCCAACCGGGTAGTGGTTGGTAGGTGCCCAGCTTGTGCAGGCCCCACAGCAGCCAGCTCGCGTTGACCACGGCCGCCAGGCCGATCGACAGCGACAGGCCGGCGACGCCGAGGTGCAGCCCGCCGACGAACAGCAGGTTCATCACCTGAGTCAGCACCAGCACGATGATGGCGATGCGCACCGGCGTGCGCATGTCCTGGCGCGCGTAGTAGCCCGGCGCCGTGACCTTGACGCCGACGATGCCCATCAGGCCGACGCCGTAGCCCATCACCGCCGCGGTGGTCTGACGCACGTCGTCGGCATGGAAGGCCCCGCGGTGGAACAGCACCGCGACCATCGGCTCAGCGAACAGCACCAGCGCCGCCGCGCAGGGCAGCGCGAGCAGAACGACCATGCGCAAGCCCCAGTCGAGGAGCGACGAGTAGGCGGCCAAGTCGTCGCGAGCCTGTGCGGCCGAGAGCTGCGGCGTCAGCACGACGCCCAGCGCGACGCCGAGCAAGGCGGTGGGGAACTCCATCAGGCGGTCGGCATAGTTCAGCCAGGACACAGCCCCGACCGCGACATAGGAAGCGATCTGCAGGTTGATCAGCAGCGACAGCTGCGCCACCGACACGCCGAGCAGCGCCGGCGCCATCTGCCGCAGCACGCGGTGCACGCCGTCGTGCCGCCATGCCTGCATGAAGCGCGCTGGCGTGAAGGCCAGGCGCGGCACCATGCCGATGCTGCGCAGCGCCGGGGCCTGCACCGCCAACTGCAGCACGCCGCCGACCATCACCCCGGCAGCCAGCGCATAGATCGGCTCGACACCCCAGGCGCGGAACTGCGGCACCAGCAGCCAGGCCGCGGCGAT
>VBDL01000162.1 GCA_005884255.1 Betaproteobacteria bacterium
CGCCGCGCAGCGCCTTGAGCTTGGTCTTGTAGGCCGCGAGCTCGGCGCGGTTCGGCAGCTTGCCGTGCACCAGCAAGTGCGCGATCTCTTCGAACTCGCAGGCGGTGGCCACGTCGAGGATGTCGTAGCCGCGGTAGTGCAGGTCGTTGCCGGTGCGGCCGACGGTGCACAAGGCGGTATTGCCCGCAGCGGTGCCCGACAGGGCGACGGATTTCTTGGGCTTGAAGCCGGGGGCGACGGCGGTATCGGTCATCAGAGGTCTCCTTCGACGTCCTTCAGGTGTTCATTTCTTAGCGGCGAACAGCGCGTCCAGGTGCTGCTCGTAGGCGTGATAGCCGATGCGCTCGTACAGTTCCTCGCGCGTCTGCATCGTGTCGACCACGTTGCGCTGGTGGCCGTCGCGGCGGATCGCTGGCGCGGAACGCAGACAGCGGGTACAGCACCATGCCGACGCCGGCGCTCTTGAGTTCGTCCACCGAGAACAGCGGCGTCTGGCCGAATTCGGTGATGTTGGCGAGCACCGGCGCCTTCACCGCATCGACGAAGCGGCGGTAGGTGGCTAAGTCGTAGGCGGCTTCGGCGAAGATGCCGTCGGCGCCGGCCTCGACGCAGGCGATGGCGCGCTCGATCGCCGCATCGACGCCTTGCACGGCGATCGCATCGGTGCGCGCGATGAGGAAGAAGTCCTTGTCGGTCTTCGCGTCGGCGGCGGCTTTCACGCGGTCGGCCATCTCGTCGGTAGAGACGATCTCTTTGCCCGGGCGGTGACCGCAGCGCTTGGCGCCGACCTGGTCTTCGATGTGGCAGGCGGCGGCGCCGAACTTGATCAGGCTCTTCACCGTGCGCGCAATGTTGAAGGCGCTCGGGCCGAAGCCGGTATCGATGTCGACCATCAAGGGCAGGTCGCATACGTCGGTGATGCGGCGCACGTCGACGAGCACGTCGTCGAGGTTGTTGATGCCGAGATCCGGCATGCCGAGCGATCCGGCCGCGACGCCACCGCCGGACAGATAGATCGCGCGGTAGCCGGCGCGCTTGGCGAGCAGCGCATGGTTGGCATTGATGGCGCCGATCACCTGCAGCGGCGATTCGGCTTTCAGGGCCGCGCGGAAGGCGGTGCCGGGGCTGGTCATTGCGCCCTCCGCCGAGCCGCCTCAAGGAGGGCGAGCGCCCCCTCGGGGGGCAGCGAACGAATGTGAGCTTGGGGGTCCATCAGTCTGTCTCCTCGGGGAAGAAGGCCTGCCGCACTTCGGCGGGCAGTTGTTCGCCGCCGGCGAACGAGGTGCGGTGCGCACGTTCGAGCACATGCCAGAAGTAGCGGTAGCTGGCGCGGTCGTGCAGCGTGTTGTTGTGCCGGATCGGCGCCCAGTCGGCCGCCTGCGCGGCGCTGATGATCTCGATCGCCTGGTCGACCTCGGCGACCGTGGGCGAGAACGCGTCGACGATCGGCCGGATCTGCGCCGGATGGATGCTCCACATGCGCGTGTAGCCGAGTTGCCGGCAGGCGCGCTCGGCGGCCGCCTGCAAGGCATCCTCGTCCTTGAACTCGGTGACGACGCAGTGCGACGGCGTCTTGCCATGCCCGTGGCAGGCGGCGGCGATCTCCAGCTTCGCGCGCAGCACCAGCGGATGCTCGAACTGGCCTTGCGCGCTCATCGCGGATTGCGGGATCGCGCCGCGGTGTGCCGAGACGAAATCCATCAAACCGAACGACAACGACTCGATGCGCGGATGCGCGGCCAGCGCATCGACCTCGCGCAAGGCGCCGTGCGTTTCCACCAGCGCGTGCAGCGGGATCGCGCGGGTGGGGGAGAGCTTGTCGACCACGTCGACCGCGCTTTCCAGATCGGCGAGGCCACGCGGCTTCGGGATCATCAGGTAGGCCACGCGCGCGCCGGCCTCGCGCACGATGACGTTGACCATCGCGGCGAACTGCGGGTGATCCACCGGCAGCACGCGCGCGCCGACGCGGC
Organism: Betaproteobacteria bacterium; assembly: GCA_005884255.1. Lineage (GTDB taxonomy): Bacteria > Pseudomonadota > Gammaproteobacteria > Burkholderiales > Burkholderiaceae_C > VBDL01. The sequence goes on from VBDL01000162.1 coordinate 1,974, forward strand.
CGAAGCGGTTGGCCGGCGAGTTGATCAGCTCGCCGATCAGCTGCGCGTGTTCCAGCTCGCCGCCGACCGGCGCGCCGTCTTCGCCGTCGAGCGTGACGTCGAACACCGGCCCGAGCTCGCCCTGCAGCTCGAGGCTTTTGCGCATCCGCGCCTCGACGCCGGCGTAGTGGTCGCACACCGGCAGCGCGGGCGGGGCCTCGCCGCTGTCGAACAGTGCGTCGCGCGGATGCAGCTTGGTGCTCATCGGTGGCTCAATTGACGTTTACGTTCACGTAAAGTGCGCGGCGAAAAAATGGCCGGGCGAGGCCGGCCATCGTGGGCTTACAGCAGGTGCTTGACGCCTTCCTGCTCTTCCAGCAGTTCCTTCAGGGTGATGTTGATGCGCTCTTGCGAGAAGGCATCAATCTCCAGGCCTTCGACCAGTTTGTACTCGCCGCCGGCGGTGGTGACCGGGTACCCGAACATCACGTCCTTCGGAATACCGTAGTCGCCATTGCTCGGGATGCCCATCGTCACCCACTTGCCATTGCTGCCGAGCGCCCAGTCGCGCATGTGGTCGATCGCGGCGTTGGCGGCCGACGCGGCGGAGCTCAGGCCACGCGCCTCGATGATGGCGGCACCGCGCTTGCCGACGGTGGGCAGGAACACGTTCTTGTTCCATTCCTCGTCGTTGATCAGCGCCTTCACGCTCTGGCCGCCGATGGTGGCGAAGCGGTAGTCGGCGTACATCGTCGGCGAGTGGTTGCCCCACACGGCGAGCTTCTCGATCTGCGACACCGGCTTGCCGGTCTTGGCGGCGATCTGGCTGGCGGCGCGGTTGTGATCGAGGCGCAGCATGGCGGTGAAGTTCTTGCGCGGCAGGTCCGGCGCCGACTTCATCGCGATGTAGGCGTTGGTGTTGGCCGGGTTGCCGACCACCAGCACGCGCACATTGCGCGAGGCCACGGCGTTCAGCGCCTTGCCTTGCGCGGTGAAGATCTGCGCGTTGGCGGACAGCAGATCCTTGCGCTCCATGCCCGGGCCGCGCGGGCGGGCGCCGACCAGCAGCGCATAGTCGGTGCCCTTGAAGGCGGTCATCGGGTCGCTGTGCGCTTCCATGCCGGCGAGCAGCGGGAACGCGCAGTCCTCGAGCTCCATCATCACGCCCTTGAGCGCCTTCTGCGCCTTCTCGTCGGGGATCTCCAGCAGCTGCAGGATCACGGGCTGGTCCTTGCCGAGCATCTCGCCGGAGGCGATGCGGAACAGCAGGGCGTAACCGATCTGGCCGGCGGCGCCGGTGACGGCCACGCGGACGGGCGTCTTGCTCATGGGTGTGACTCCAGGGGAAAAGAAATTGGACGAATTTGCGCCGCGGGCGCGGCACCACCCACGAGTTTAGGCGCGAGTCTAGGGGTTCGCACGGAGATCGTCAATGATCTTATGTCTTATATAAGACATCTTTCATCGGTCTGTGGACAGGGCTTGGCGCGCTGTGCTGCAATCGCGGGATGGCCACCGTGCAGCTGCCCGACCACGACGCGTCCGCGGACGCGTCGGCGCCGGCGTTCAGCCCGCTGTACCAGCAGATCAAGGCGCTGATCACCAAGAGCCTGCAGGGCGGCGAGTGGAAGCCGGGCGAGGCGATCCCGAGCGAGATGGAGCTCGCCGCGCGCTACAAGGTCAGCCAGGGCACGGTGCGCAAGGCCATCGACGAGCTGTCGGCCGAGAACCTGCTTGTGCGCCGGCAGGGCAAGGGCACCTTCGTCGCCACGCATGCCGAGCAGCAGGTGCAGTTCCGCTTCCTGCGGCTGATGCCCGACGACGGCGAGCGCGGCGGCGTCGAGCGCCGCTTCCTCGATTGCCGCCGCCTGCGCGCACCGGCCGACGTGGCGCGTGCGCTGGAACTGAAGAGCGGCGACACCGCGGTGCAGGTGCGGCGCCTCTTGTTCTTCCGCGGCCGCCCGGTGGTGCTCGATGACATCTGGCTGCCGGGCCATCTGTTCAAGGGCCTCACGGCCGAGCGCCTCTCGGAATACAAGGGGCCGATGTACGGCCTCTTCGAGAGCGAGTTCGGCGTTCGCATGATCCGCGCAGAGGAAAAGATCCGCGCGGTGGCGGCCGACGAGACCAGCGCCGAGCTGCTCGCGCTGACGCCGGCCACGCCGCTGCTGTCGGTGGAGCGGCTGTCATTCACCTATGGCGACAAGCCGGTCGAGTTGCGCCGCGGTCTCTACAGCACCGCCTCGCACTTCTATCGCAACGAGCTGAGCTGAGTCGACTCTCGTGCGCGGTACGCATTCGACGTAAGTCGCGGCGCTGTTGCATTGCAATAAAATCATTCGGTTTCACCAAGAAGGTTGGGCATGGCAGACACCCTCAAGCAGCGACCCGTCTACAGCAACATCCACGTGACGGACATCGTCACCTACCGTCTGCCCCCGGCGGGCTGGGTCTCGATCCTGCATCGCGCCAGCGGCGCGCTGATGTTCCTGCTACTGCCGTTCGTGGTCTGGCTGTTCGACGTCAGCCTTACCTCCGAAGTCTCTTACGAGCGCTTCACCAGCGCCTTCATCGCCGGCATCGGCTTTCTGCCCGGCTGGTTCATCAAGCTGGTCACGTTGGGCCTGATCTGGGCCTATCTGCTGCACTTCATCGCCGGGCTGCGCCATCTGTGGATGGACGCCACGCACAGCGTCAGCCTGGCGCAGGGCAGGAGCTCGGCCATGGTGACGCTGGTGTCGAGCTCCGTGCTCACGGTGCTGCTGGCCGCCAAGCTGTTCGGTCTCTTCTAAGAAAAGCCTCCCCACATGGCCATCAATTACGGATCCAAGCGCCTGGTCGTCGGCGCGCACTATGGTCTGCGCGACTGGTTGATCCAGCGCGTCACCGGCGCCTTGATGGCGCTGTTCACCATCGCGCTGCTGCTGCAACTGCTGTTCGGCGGCAAGCTCGGCTACGACCGCTGGGCGGCGATCTTCTCGTCGCAATGGATGAAGGTGCTCGCCTTCACCGTCATCGTGTCGCTGGCCTGGCATGCCTGGGTCGGCATGCGCGACATCTGGATGGACTACATCAAGCCCGTCGGCGTGCGCCTGCTGCTGCAGGTGTTCACCCTCGTCTGGCTGGTCGGCTGCGCCGGCTGGGCCGTGCAAGTGCTGTGGAGACTTTGAACAAATGGCAGCCGTGAAATCTTCCTTGCCCAAGCGGCGCTTCGACGTCGTCATCGTCGGTGCCGGCGGCTCCGGCATGCGCGCGTCGCTGCAACTGGCGCGCGCGGGCCTCAACGTGGCGGTGCTGTCCAAGGTCTTCCCGACGCGCTCGCACACGGTGGCCGCCCAGGGCGGCATCGGCGCCTCGCTCGGCAACATGAGCGAGGACAACTGGCACTACCACTTCTTCGACACCGTCAAGGGCTCCGACTGGCTCGGCGACCAGGACGCGATCGAGTTCATGTGCCGCGAAGCGCCGAAGGTCGTCTACGAGCTCGAGCACTTCGGCATGCCGTTCGACCGCAACCCCGACGGCACCATCTACCAGCGCCCGTTCGGCGGCCACACCGCCAACTACGGCGAGAAGCCGGTGCAGCGCGCCTGTGCTGCCGCTGACCGCACCGGCCACGCAATGCTGCACACGCTGTATCAGCAGAACGTGAAGGCACGCACGCAGTTCTTCGTCGAGTGGATGGCGCTGGACATCATTCGCGATGCCGATGGCGACGTGCTCGGCGTCACCGCGCTCGAGATGGAAACCGGCGACGTGCACATCCTCGAGGCCAAGACCACGCTGTTCGCCACCGGCGGGGCAGGGCGCATCTACGCGGCCAGCACCAACGCCTTCATCAATACCGGTGATGGCCTGGGCATGGCGGCTCGTGCCGGCATTCCGCTGGAAGACATGGAGTTCTGGCAGTTCCACCCCACCGGCGTGGCCGGCGCGGGCGTGCTGCTCACCGAAGGCTGCCGCGGCGAAGGCGCGATCCTGCGCAACAGCAACGGCGAGCGCTTCATGGAGCGCTATGCGCCGACCCTGAAAGACCTGGCGCCGCGCGACTTCGTCTCGCGCTGCATGGACCAGGAGATCAAGGAAGGGCGCGGCTGCGGCCCGAACAAGGACTACGTCGTGCTCGACATGACGCACCTGGGCGCCGAGACCATCATGAAGCGCCTGCCCA
>VBDL01000163.1 GCA_005884255.1 Betaproteobacteria bacterium
ATGCGCTGTACCGCCACCCAGCGGTGATGGCCTGTGCGGTGGTCGCGCGGCCCGACCCGAAGTGGGGCGAGACGCCGCTGGCCTTCGTCGAGCTGAAGGCGGGTTCCTCGGCGACCGCGGCCGAGCTGATCGCGCACTGCAAGAGCCTGCTCGCCGGCTACAAGGTGCCGAGGGAAGTGCGCTTCGAGGAGATCCCGAAGACCTCCACCGGCAAGATTCAGAAGTTCATGCTGCGCGAGCGGGCGAAGTCCGCCAGCGCCATCGAGTGAGGACATGATGATCACGACCGAAGATCCGCTGCTGCGCCGTACTAAGGACGCCCGCGGCGTGCTGACGTTGACGCTCAATCGGCCGCAGGCCTTCAACGCGCTGTCGGAGGCGATGCTGGCCGCGCTGCAGCGCGAGCTCGATGTGATCGCGCAGGACCAGTCGGTGCGCGTCGTCGTGCTCGCGGCCGAGGGCAAGGCCTTCTGCGCCGGGCATGACCTGAAGGAGATGCGCGCGCAGCCGTCGCTCGGCTACTACGAGAAGCTCTTCGCGCAATGCACGCAGATGATGCTGAGCATCCAGCGCCTGCCGGTGCCGGTGATCGCGCGCGTGCAGGGCATTGCCACCGCGGCGGGCTGCCAGCTCGTCGCGCAATGCGATCTGGCGGTGGCGGCGGACACGGCGAAGTTCGCGGTGAGCGGCGTGAACTTCGGCCTCTTCTGCTCGACGCCGAGCGTGCCGCTCTCGCGCAACGTCTCGCGCAAGCAGGCCTTCGAGATGTTGGTCACCGGCGACTTCATCAGTGCCGACGAGGCGAGGGCGCGCGGGCTGGTCAACCGCGTCGTGCCGCCCGAGCAGCTCGACATGGAGATCGAGAAGCTCGCCGCCAGCATCGTCGCCAAGCCGCGCGTCGCGGTGGCGATGGGCAAGGAGCTCTTCTACCGCCAGGTCGAGCTCGGCCTCGCCGCCGCCTACGACGCGGGCGGGCGGACGATGGCCTGCAACATGATGGACGAGGCGGCGCTCGAAGGCGTGCAAGCCTTCATCGACAAGCGCAAGCCGAACTGGTGAGCGCTATTGCAGCGCCAGCCCCGCCTTCTTCACCAGCCGCGCGTACTTGGCCATCTCGCTGCGGAAGAACTCGCCGGCGAACTCCGGCGTGCTGACGTTGATGCTGTTGCCCTGCTTGGCCATCGCCTCGCGCACTTCCGGCGCGGCAAAGGCGGACACCACCACGTCGTGCAGGCGCTTCACTTCGGCGGCCGGCAGGCCCTTCGGGGCGATGACGGCGAACCAGCCTTCGACGAGGTAGTTCGGCATGCCCTGCTCGACGAGCGTCGGAATCTCCGGCGCAGCGCTCACGCGCGCCGCGCTGCCGACGCCGATGGCGCGCAGCGCACCGCTCTTCAGGTACGCCTGCACCGACGGCAGCGCGGCGGTGCCGAAGTCGACCTGCCCGCCGATCAAGTCGGTCACCATCGGGCCGACGCCCTTGTACGGAATGTGGTTGGCCTTGCCGCCGGCCTCGTCGACGAACATCTCCGCGGCGAGGTGCAGGATGGTGCCGTTGCCCGACGAGGCGTAGTTCAGCTGCCCCGGCTTGGTCTTCAGCAGCGCCACCAGCTCCTTCGCGTTGTTCGCCGGCACCCGCGGGTTGACGAGGACGATGATTGGCGTGGTGCCGACGATGGCGATCGGCGTGATGTCGTTGATCGGATCGAACGGCACCGATTTGTAGACGCTCGGGTAGATCACGTGGTTGTTCGACACCACGCCGAGCGTGTAGCCGTCGGGCGCGGACTTCACCAGCGTCGACGTGCCGACGATGCCACCGGCGCCCGGCTGGTTCTCCACCACCACCGGGTGGCCCAAGGCCTTGCCGAAGGCGCCTTGCGCGGCGCGCACGATGGTGTCCACGCCCGACGCAGTGGCCACCGGCAGGATGAAGCGCACCGGCCGGTCGCCTTGCGCGCGCACGGCACGCGGCAGCAGCAGGCCGGTGCCAGCGAGCGCGCCCAGCTGCAGCAGCACGGTGCGGCGATCGAAACGGTGACGAAGGGGCTGGCTCATCGTGTGTCTCCTGTGTCGTAGTTTGAGCATCAACTGATCGCGCGCTGCTCGCGCAGCGCATCGATGTCCTGCGGCGAGTAGCCGAGCGATTCCAGCAGCGCGGCGCTGTGCTCGCCCAGCCGCGGCGGCTGCAGCCGCACGCCCAGGCGCTGGCCTTCGAGCGTGATCGGGAACAGCGTGGTCTTCACCGTGTCGCCGGCCCGCGGGCCATCGGGCAATTGCACGTCGGCGAGTGCGCCGGTAGCCAGGAGATGCGGGTCGTCGAGCAGGTCTTCGGGCCTGCGGATCGGTGCGAAGGGCAGGCCGGCGTCTTCCATCAACGTCGACAGCTCCGCGGCCGAGCGATGCGCGAGGCGCTCGCGCAGGGTCTTCAGGAGTTGCGGCCGCTGCGCGACGCGCTGGTTGTTGGTGGCGAGCGTCGGGTCGGCCTTCAGGTCGGGGAAGCCGAGCACGTCGCAGAACGTCAGCCACTGCGCGTCGCTCACCGCGGCGAGGAAGATCTGTTCGCCGTCCTTCACCGTGAACACGTCGTACACGGCCCAGGGGTTGTCGCGCGCCGGCATCGGCGCCGGGTGCTGGCCGGTCATCGCGTACTGCAGCATGTGCTGGCCCATGAGGAACACGTTGTTCTCGTACAGCGCCGACTGCACCTCCATGCCACGGCCGCTGATGCCGCGCTGGATCAGCGCGCCCAGGGCGCCGATCGCGCCGAACAGGCCGCCCATGATGTCGTTGACGCTGGTGCCGGCGCGCAGCGGGTCGCCCGGGCGGCCGGTCATGTAGGCGAGGCCGCCCATCATCTGCACCACCTCGTCGAGCGCGGTGCGGTGCTCGTAAGGGCCGGGCAGGAAGCCCTTGTGCGCCACGTAGATGAGGCGCGGGTTCAGTGCGCTCAGGGCTGCGTAGTCGAGGCCGTACTTGGCCATCGTGCCGGGCTTGAAGTTCTCGGCGACGACGTCGGCGCTGGCGGCCAGGCGCCGCGCCACCCCGGCGCCAGCCTCGCTGTGCAGGTCGATGCCGATGCTCTTCTTGTTGCGGTTGAACATCGGGAAGAAGCCCGAGCCGGCGCCCATCAGCCGGCGCGTGCGGTCGCCGTCGAGCGGCTCGACCTTGATCACTTCGGCGCCGAGGTCGGCGAGCACCATGCCGCAGGTCGGGCCCATCACCATGTGCGTGAATTCGACAACGCGCAGGCCGGACAGCGGTTGTGGCGTCGCGCTCATGCAGCTTCCTTCATCGTCTTCGGCAGTCCGGCGCGCCACAGCGTGCCGTGAAGCGTCTCGCCGTCCAGCCACTGCGCGACCTTGGCGCGCAGTGCGAGCAGGCGCTCGAAGTCCTGGCCGGTCTGCACGCCCATGCTGGCGAACAGGTAAACGAGGTCTTCGGTGGTGACGTTGCCGCTGGCGCCCGGCGCATGCGGGCAGCCGCCGATGCCGGCGAGGCAGGCGTCGAAGCGCGTGATGCCGGTCTGCCACGCGGCCATCACGTTGGCGATGCCGAGGCCGCGCGTGTCGTGGAAATGCGCGCAGGCCAGGCGCTCGCCGGCGATGCGACGGGCACGCTCGAACAACTCGCTCACCATGCGCGGGTCGGCGTAGCCCACCGTGTCGGCGAGGCCAACGCGGTCGGCGCCGGCGTCGAGCACGGCCTGCACCAGGCGCAGCACTTCATTGGGGTCCACGGCGCCCTGGATCGTGCAGCCGAACGCGGTGCTCATGCCTACCTCGATGAGGCAGCGCGAGCCGGCGGCGTCTCGCGCGGCGCGGATGCGCGCGATGTCCTGCACCACCTCGTCCGGCGTGCGGCGCAGGTTGGCGAGGCTGTGCGCGTGGCTGGCCGACAGCGGCAGCAGCATCAGGTCAGCGCCCGATGCGATGGCCGCTTCGGCACCCTTCAGGTTCGGCACGAGCACCGAGGTGACGAGGCCGGGAAGCGTCTTGGCGAACGCGACCAGCTCGGCGGTGTCAGCGAGCTGCGGCAGCAGGCGCGCCGGCACGAAGGAGCCGACCTCGATCTCGCGCTGCCCGGCGGCGTGGGCGTCGCGGATCCATTCGAGCTTTTGGGCGGTGGGCAGTGTGCGGGCGATGCTCTGCAGGCCGTCGCGCAGGCCCACTTCGCGGACGGTGACGTGAGGGGAGGGTGCGTGCATGGAATGTCACTGTAGGCATTCCTCTGCGGGCCGGCAGCGGTATTTCGGCAGCGTCATCGTTCCGGATCGGAATGCCACAATCGGCGGCATGGCGCGTCACTTCGACCCACAGACCCTGCGCCTCTTCGTCGCCGTCTGCGAGGAGCGCAACATCGCGCGCGCGGCGGAGCGGGAGGCCATCGTGCCATCGGCGGTGAGCAAGCGCATCGCCGCCATCGAGCGCGACATCGGCGCGCCGCTGCTGGTGCGCGGGCGCCGCGGCATCGAGCCCACGGCCGCCGGCCAGACGCTGCTGCGCCAGGCGCGCGACATGCTGAGCGCGATGGAGCGCATGCACGCCGAGCTCAGTGAGTTCGCCACCGGCGTGCACGGCAGTGTGCGCGTGATGGCGAGCGTGTCGGTGCTGGCCGAGCGCTTGCCTGACGACATCGCCGGCTTCCTGCAGCAGTATCAGTCGGCGCGCGTGACGCTCGACGAAGCCTTGAGCCCGGACATCGTGCGCCACGTGCGCGAGGGCGCCACCGATCTCGGCGTGCTGTGGGAGGTGGCGGACACGAGCGGGCTGCACACCGTGCCGTACCGCTGCGACCACTTGTGCGTGGTGGTGCATCCGTTGCACCCACTCGCGCGGCGCAAACGCGTGCGCTTCGAGGAGACGCTGGACCATGCGGCGATCGGAGTCGCGCCCGGCGGCACGATGGAGACGCTGCTGCGGCGCCAGGCCGCAGTGCTGGGGCGCGCGCTGGCCTATCGCATCCAGGTGGCCAGCCTCAACGCGGCCTGCCGCATCGTCGCCGCCGGGCTCGGCCTCGCGGTGCTGCCGCGCGAGGCGGTGGGCCCCGATGTGCACGCGGCCGGCCTGGTGCAGCTGCCGCTGCACGAGCCCTGGGTTGAGCGCCGCTTCGTCGTGTGCTCGCGTGCGGAGAGCACGCTGCCAGCGACGGCGCGCCTCTTGATGCAGCACCTGCGCGAGCAGGGTCACATGCCGGCGTAGTTCGGCCCGCCGCCGCCTTCCGGCGTGACCCACACGATGTTCTGCGTCGGGTCTTTGATGTCGCAGGTCTTGCAGTGCACGCAGTTCTGCGCGTTGATCTGCAGCCGCTCGGCGCCGTCGTCGTTCTTCACGAACTCGTAAACGCCCGCCGGGCAGTAGCGGCTCTCGGGGCCGGCATAGCTCACCAGGTTTATCTTCACCGGCACCGACGCATCCTTCAGCGTCAGGTGCGCCGGCTGGTCCTCGGCGTGGTTGGTGTTGCTGATGAACACCGAGCTCAAGCGATCGAAGGTCAGCTTGCCATCGGGCTTCGGGTACTCGATCTTCGGCGCCTGGTCGGCCGGCATCAGCGACACATGATCGGGCTTGCTGTTGTGCAGCGTCCACGGCGGGGTGGTGATGCCGAGCTTGGGCAGCAGCCATTGCTCGATGCCGGTCATCAGGCCGCCGACCAGCGTGCCCTTCTTGTACCAGAGCTTGAAGTTGCTCTGCTGTGCGAGCTCCTCGCGCAGCCAGCTCTTCTCGAAAGCCTGCGGGTAGGTGGCGAGCTCGTCGCCGGCGCGGCCGGCCGTCACGGCCTCGAAGGCCGCCTCGGCGCACAGCATGCCGGTCTTGATGGCGGCATGGCTGCCCTTGATGCGCGCAGCGTTGAGGTAGCCCGCGTCGCAGCCGACCAGCGCGCCGCCGGGGAACACCGTCTTCGGCAGCGCCTGCAGCGTGCCGTTGTTGATGGCGCGCGCACCGTAGCCGATGCGCTTGCCGCCTTCGATGTGCGCGCGGATCGCCGGGTGCGTCTTCCAGCGCTGCATCTCCTCGAAGGGGCTGAGCCAGGGGTTCTTGTAGTCCAGGCCGATCACGAAGCCGAGCGTGACCTTGTTGCCTTCGAGGTGGTAGAGGAAGCCGCCGCCGAAGGTGCTGCTGTCCATCGGCCAGCCGGCGGTGTGCACCACCAGGCCGGGCCTGGCCTTGGCCGGATCGATCTCCCACAGCTCCTTCACGCCGATGGCGTAGCTCTGCGGGTCCTTGCCGTCGTTGAGCTTGAACTTCTCGATCAGTTGCTTGCCCAGGTGGCCGCGCGCACCCTCGGCGAAGACCGTGTACTTGCCGTGCAGCTCCATGCCGAGCTGGAACGCGTCGGTCGGCTCGCCGCTCTTGCCGACACCCATGTTGCCGGTGGCCACGCCCTTGACGCGACCTTGCTCGTCGTACAGCACCTCGGCGGCCGCGAAGCCGGGGAAGATCTCGACGCCCAGGGCCTCGGCCTGCTGGGCCATCCACTTGACGACGTTGCCCAGCTGCACCACGTAGCAGCCCTCGTTGTGGAAGTTGCGCGGCACCAGCCAGTCCGGCGTGCGGGTGGAACCCGTCTCGCTGAGCAAGAGCACGTCGTCAGCGGTGACCGGCTGATTCAGCGGGGCGCCGAGTTCCTTCCAGGTGGGGAGCAGCTCGTTGATCGCGCGCGGGTCCATCACC
>VBDL01000164.1 GCA_005884255.1 Betaproteobacteria bacterium
GGTCGAACTGCGGGCCGAGTGCGGTGTTCGCCGTGTTCACGCGATGGCGGTCGCACCAGCGCTCCCACGCATCCGGCACCGTCTGATGGTGCAGCAGCGCCTGCTGCGCGACATCCGCCGGCTTGCGGATGCGCTGGCCGCCGCGCTGGCTCGGCGGGGCGATGAGCACCATGTGGCGCCCCGTGATGTAGACGCTCTCGGCGCGCGGCCAGCTGCCGCTGCCGTAGCGGATGGCGCAATCGAGGTCGGAACGGCCGAAGTCGTAGCCCTCGACATAGTGATTTTCGGGTGCGCCGCCTGGAACGCGGGCAGCCGAGCACCCCTGGATGGCGCATGCCGACTTCGTGCTCGGCGACCGCGACGGCACGTCGGCCGACCCGCAGCTCACGCGCTGGATCGAGCGCTTCCTCAACAGCCGCGGCTATGCGGTCAGCGTCAACCATCCGTACAAGGGCGTGGAGCTGGTGCGCAAGCACGGGCGCCCGGCCGAGGGCCGGCACTCGATCCAGATCGAAGTGAACAAGCGGCTCTACATGGACGAGAACACGCAGAAGCTGCACGCGGGGTTCTTGTCGGTGCGGCGCGTGCTGCTGGAGTTGTCGCAGCAGCTGCTGCGCGGTGTGCCGCTGCACGATGCATGACGCGGGGAGCTTCGAACGCTGAGGTGCAAGCATGGCGTCTTCGCTCGAACTCGACACCTTCGCCGGCCAGCTCGCGCACGAATTGCGCACGCCGCTGGGCCAGATCGAGACCATTGCGCGGCTGCTGCTCGACCGCGGCGACGAGGTCAGCGATCGTCGACGATGGCTGGAGATCCAGCTCGCCCTGACGCGGCAGATCGAGCAGACCATGCACTGCCTGCTCGAGCTCGGCCGCGCGCAGCGCGCACCCTTGCGCACCGAGGACATCGACTTGAGCGCGCTGTGCGACCGGCTGCGCAGCGACCTTCCCGAAGGCCCGCGCCGCGGTGCGATCGCGTGGAAGATCTCTCGCGGCCTGCGCGTGCGCGGCTGCCCGGCGCAGGTGGCGCTGCTGATGCGCAACCTGCTGGCCAACGCGGCGAAGTACACGCGCGAGACGGTGCATCCGGTGGTGGCCATCAGTGCCGGCGTGCACGACATCACCGTGGTGGAGGACAACGGCGTCGGCTTCGACGACGCGCACGCATCGCGCCTGTTCCAGCCCTTCGTGCGCCTGCATGCCGGCAGCCGCTTCGAAGGCACGGGGCTCGGCCTGTCGATCGCGCGCTGCATCGTCGAGCGGCACGGCGGCTGGATCCGCGCGCGCAGCGCGGTGGGCGCCGGCGCGCGCTTCGAGTTCTCGCTGGGCTAGAGGTAGCATGCCGGCTTCTTGAATCGGAGAGCGAATCCATTGGCCGCTGAAGCCAGGCGTCGCCTTTGCGAGGCTGTTGACGCATGGCTGGGCCGCCGGAATCGAAGCGATGCTGGCCGGACGGAACGCTACATGCACGGGCCATTTCGTTCTTCACTGTCGCGAACGGCAAGATCACTCGCCTTGTCGAGTTCTGGCCAGAGCCGTATGAGGCTCCTTCAAATCGCAAGCATCTTGTGGAGGCCATTGAGTGAGCGTCATCAAAACTACGCGAGGTTCGCAATGAGTGAAGTCTTCCGAGGTAGGTTTACAGCGCAGATCGAGGGCCCGTTTGTCGTCTTCATCATTGGCATGCGGATCAACAGGTTGCTGGCAGTGCACAAGTGGCTACCGGTTGCGAAAGCCATGGGGCCCATGGTCGAGCACCTGCTGGCACACCCTGAACTGGGGCTACTGCATGCCCAGAGCTACGCCTACTGGCGCGGTGCTGCTCTCGTTCAGTACTGGAGATCGTTCGAACAGTTGGAGCGCTTCGCGCGTGATCCCTCGCTCAACCACCTGGAGCCGTGGAAGCGGTTCAACAGGGCTGTCGGAGCTGACGGCAGCGTCGGTATCTGGCATGAGACGTACGTTGTACAGGCCAATCAATACGAGTGCGTCTACGGCAACATGCCAAGGATGGGGTTGGCGGTTGCGGGCTCGCACATGCCTGCCATCGGCGCCAAGGAGACGGCCAAACGCCGCTTGGGAATGAGAGGCGAGCCGGCGGTTCCTTCTTACGACAATCCACAGTAGTCGCCTCGAGTGGCCGTCCAGCGAGGAGTCCTTTCAGGATCCCGAATGCCAGGCCGCCTTCGAGTACGCAGCGCAAACGCGCTGCATTTCAACCGAGTTCTCACCCCGATGAGCGCATCCACCCTTCTGCACTCCCTGTTCAAGTACAAGGCCTGGGCCAACGAAGAGCTCTTCGCTGCGCTCGAGAAAATGGACCCCGCGACGCATGAGGCGGAGCGGCATACGGCCATCCGCATCCTCAATCACATCTATGTCGTGGACCGCATCTTCGCGGCCCATTTGTCGGGTACCGCGCACACCTACACGGCGACCAACACGCCCGCTTCAGTAGTGCTTGCCGCACCCGTGGTGCGCTTCTTGCGAGTGCGGGGCGTCCCTTCCTGGTGCCCCGCATGAACGCTGAACGCATCTTTCACAGCGCCGACTTCTTCCAGCCGTCCGACGACGAACCGCTGCGCACCGTCGTCACCGAGTCGCCCGAGGCGGTGATCGTCGCCTGGTGCGTGCTGCCGGGGCAGCGCATCGCCGCCCATGTTCATCCTCATGGCCAGGACACGTGGACCATTCTGGCCGGCGAAGGCGAATACCTCCTGGACGCCACCGGCACCACGCGCCGGGTCGGTGCAGGCCACGTGGTCGTCGCGCACACGGGTTGCGTGCACGGCGTGCACAACACCGGCGCGCAGCCGCTGCTCTTCGTCTCGGTGGTTTCGCCCGCAGAAGCGGGCTACCGGCCCGTGTAGTGCTCGATGAACGCGCGCAGCTTCCCCTACTACTTCTTCACCAACGCGATGCAGGGAATGATGTACGGCGGCGCAACCGTGGGCGACAAGCCGGCCGGCTACCGCGCGCCGGTGCGCGTGAGCGGCACGGGCAGCGGCGTGGAGTGATCAGAGGCCTCGGCGAGCGGCAGGCGCACGGTGAACGTGCTGCCCCGCCCGGCGCCTTCGCTGTGGGCGCGCACGCTGCCGCCGTGCATATGCACCAGCGTCTTCACGATGGTGAGCCCGAGCCCCAGGCCACCGCCCTGCCGAGCGAGCTGCTGCGCTCCCTGCACGAAGCTGTCGAACACGCGCGGCAGCAGCTCGGCGTCGATGCCGCAGCCTTCGTCCTGCACTTGCAGCTCGAGCTCATCGCCCACCGGCGCCGCGCGCAGCACGATGCGCGCATCGTCGGCGCTGAACTTCACCGCGTTGTTCAAGAGGTTGCCCAGCACCTGAGCCAGCCGCACCGCGTCGCCCACCACGCACAGCGGCCGCTCGGGCAGTTGCAGCTCCAGCGGCCGCGAGCGTGCGTCGAACAGCGGCCGCGTCAGCTCCAGCGCGCGCCCGATCACCTCGGCGACGTCCAGGCGCTCGTGCCGCAATTCGACCTTGCCTTCGCTGATGCGCGCGATGTCGAGCAGGTCGTCGACCAGGCGCGCCAGGTGGCTGACCTGGCGCTCGATGATGCGCCGCTCGTGCCGCGTGCTCGCCTCGCCGCGGCGCTCCATCAGGTGCAGCGCGGTGACGATGGGCGCCAGCGGGTTGCGCAGCTCGTGGCCGAGCATGGCGAGGAACTCGTCCTTCGCGCGATTGGCGGTTTCCGCCTCGCGCCGCGCGCTCTCGGCCTCGGCATACAGGCGCGCGTTGTCCAGCGCCAGCGCGGCGCGCTGCGCGAGCTCGACGACCAGCGCGCAGTCGTCCTCGCTGAAACGGCGGCCGGATTCGGCCTGCAACGCGGCCATCGCGCCCAGCGTGCGGCCGCGCGCCACCAGCGGCACGACGAAGTAGGCGCGCAGGCCGATGGCTCGGGCGAACTCCGCCAGCGCCGGGTCACCCAGCGCATCGAAGGCGACGGGCGAGTCGAAGTGCGCCAGGCGCGAACGGCCTTCGGCCATGGCCCAGGCCATCGAGCCCGGCGCCTGCGGTGAGGCGCGCAGGCGCTGCGCGAGCTCTGCGCCCTCTCGCGCCTTGTGCGGGTCGGCATGGTGCGTCACTGCGCGCTGCAGCACGCCGCGGGCGTCGAGCAGATCGATGCGGCACCAGTCGGCAATGCCCGGCGCCACCAGCGACGCGATGGTCTGCAAGGTGGCCTGCGCGTCGAGCGAGCCCGACAGCAGCGTGCCCGCCTTGGCCAGCAGCTCCAGCCGGCGGCGCGCGCGCTCGGCGGCACTGCGCGCTGCGCGCTCCGCGTCGAGCAATTGCTCGCGCTCGCCCTCGTTGTCCGCGAGCTGGCGCGCCGCGACGACGAGCGCCTCGCCGACCTCGCGCACCTCGTGCAGATCGGTGCGCGGCACCCGCGGCGGCTCGCCGCGGCCCAGCGCCTGCGCGGCATGGCGCAGCTCGCCGATCGGGCGGCTGATGCTGCGCGCCACGGCCAGCGCCGCCAGCGCACCCAGCGCCGTCGACAGCAACAGCCCGCCGGCAAAGGCGGCCAGTGTGCCGAGGGAGCCCGCGGCGACTGCCGAACTCGGCAGGCCGATGGTCACTGACCAGCCGCTGTCGGACGAGCGCGTGTAGGCCGTCCACACGCTGTCGCCCTCGAGCGACTGCGTCTTGCCGGCCCCTTGCGCGGCCGTGCCGGCCATCAGCGCCTGCAGGCTCGGCGACGCAGGCGTTCCCAGGTAGCGCTCGTGCGCGCGCGAGCGCGCCACGCGCATGCCTTGCGCGTCGAACACCGATACCAGCCAGTCCTCGGGCACGCGCTGGCGCTTGATCACATCGACGATGGCCTGCGGCATCAGCACGCCCGTGAGCACCAGGCGCGGCTCGCCATCGCGCAGCACCGGCACACGCACCGGCACGCCGAAGTCGCCGCGCAGGCCGGCGCGCAGGTAGCCCACGGTCGCACGGCGCGCCTGCAGCGTGCGCGTGAAGCTCGCCTTGTCGGCCAGCTGCGCCTGCCCGCTGCCGAAGGGAAAGCCGGTGTGCACCCGGACCTTGCCGGTCGCGTCCGCCAGCACGATGGCGCGCCATTCGGGCCGCGTGGCCAGCACCTGGCGCGCACGGCGGTCGAATTCGCGCGCGCCGCTCTCGTCACTCGGCACGGACAGCGCCAGCACCTCGAGCACCGCGATCGAGCGCCGCAGTTCGACGTCCACCGCGGTGACCAGCGCTCGCGTGATCTCCAGCCCGGCACGCTCGGCTTGGGCGCGCTGCTGCCCGGCGAGCAGCAGCAGGCCGAGGCCGGACATCAGGGCCAGCGGCAGCAGGCCCGCGGCAGCCAGCAGGAACAGCCGGCGGCGCAGCGGGACTTCGGGCAGGGCCCAGGAACGGCGGCGCAGGATGGAGGGCATCTTCCCTTGCGCAAGTGGGGTCAATGCGCGGCATTCTGCGCCTGCAGCGAGGGCCCCGAGGAACGCGGATTGCCCGAGCTTACCCATGAGCACTGAGCCGCTGCACCGCTATTGGGAAAGGCGCGATTTCCGCGCCACGCCCGAGCCGAAGGGGCGCACCGCCAAGCAGCGCGGCGCATTGCACTTCGTCGTGCAGAAGCACCATGCGCGCCGCCTGCACTACGACTTCCGCCTCGAGCTCGACGGCACGCTGAAGAGCTGGGCCGTGCCCAAGGGGCCGAGCCTCGACCCCGCCGACAAGCGCATGGCGGTGCATGTGGAAGACCACCCGCTGGACTACGCCGGCTTCGAGGGCACGATTCCGCCGGGGCAGTACGGCGCCGGCGAGGTGATCGTATGGGACCGCGGCGAGTGGGAGCCCGAGGGCGATGCGCGCGAGGGCCTGCGCCAGGGGCACCTGAAGTTTCGCCTGCACGGCGACAAGCTCGAAGGCGGCTGGGCGCTGGTGCGCATGCACGGGCGCGAGCGCGCGAAGCCGTCGCCGCCGGGCCGCCCCAAGGCGACGACGCCCCCACGGGGGGCCGACGCCGAAGGCGTCTTGGGGGCCAAGGACACGTGGCTGCTCATCAAGGAGCGCGACGAGCATGCGCGTACCGGCGATGAATACAGCGTGGTCGAAGCGCAGCCGGACAGCGTTCTGTCCAAGCCGAAACCGCAGCCGAAGGGACGCGGCAAAAAGGCGCACGACGAGCCGGCGCTGCCCGCTGGCGCCAAGCGCGCTGCGAGGTGCGCCTGCTCACGCGCAACGGCTACGACTGGACCGCGAAGCTCAAGGGCCTGGCCGACGATGTGGCCGCCTTGCAGCTGCGCTCGGCCTGGCTCGACGGCGAGATCGTGCTGCTCGACAAGCACGGCGTGCCCGACTTCAACGCACTGCAGAACGCCTTCGATCGCGCGGCGGTGGAGCAGCTGCAGTTCTTCGTGTTCGACCTGCCGTACTACGCGGGGCACGACCTGCGCGCCGTGCCGCTGGAGCAGCGGCGCGCGCTGCTCGGCACGCTGATGCAGCGCTCGCACAGCGCGCGGCCGCGCTTCAGCGAGGCCTTCGCGGTGCCGGCCGCCGAGCTGCTGCACAAGGCCTGCCACATGCGGCTCGAAGGTGTGATCGGCAAGCGGCGCGGCGCGCCCTACGTGTCGCGCCGCACGACGAGCTGGATCAAGCTCAAGTGCACGCAGCGGCAGGAGTTCGTGATCGGCGGATACACCGACCCGCAGGGCTCGCGCAGCGGCCTCGGCGCACTGCTGCTGGGCATCCACGATGCGCAGGGCCACTTGCGCTACGCCGGCCGCGTGGGCACCGGCTTCGATGCGCCGACGCTGAAGCTGCTCAAGCAGCGGCTGGACCCGCTGAAGGCAGCGCACTCGCCGTTCCACGAGCCGCCGCGCGAGGCGCGCGGGCATTGGGTGAAGCCGCAGCTGGTGGCCGAGGTGTCGTTCGGCGAATGGACACCCGATGGCCGCGTGCGCCACTCGGTGTTCCATGGGCTGCGAGCCGACAAGCCCGCTCGCACGATCACGCGTGAGACGGCGACGCCGGCACCCGCGCCTGCGCACAAGGGCAAGGAAGCGACGCCAGCGCTGCCGCAGGGTCTGCGCGTCAGCCACCCCGAGCGCGTGATCGACAGCGCCACCGGCCTCACCAAGCTCGATCTGGTGAACCACTACCTGCGCGTGGCCAAGCGCATGCTGCCGCACCTCGAGGGGCGGCCGGTGGCGATGCTGCGCGCGCCCTCGGGCGTGGAGGGCCAGCACTTCTTCCAGAAGCACGGCGAGTCGCTGAGGATCCCCGCCCTTACCCGCCTCGACCCGAAGCTCGACCCGGGCCACCCGGCGATGATGCAGGTCGACAGCTTCGAGGCGCTGGTCGGCGCCGCGCAGATGAACGTCGTCGAGTTCCACACCTGGAACGCGCTGAGCAAGCGCATCGAGCAGCCCGACCACATGACCTTCGACCTCGACCCCGGCGAGGGCGTGAGCTGGCCGCAGATGCGCGAAGCGGCGCAGCTCGTGCATGCGCTGCTCGACGAGCTGGGCCTCGTGAACTTCCTCAAGACCAGCGGCGGCAAGGGGCTGCACGTGGTGGTGCCGCTGACGCCGCGTGCCGACTGGGACACGGTGAGAGACTTCTCGCGTGCAGTGGTGCAGCACCTCGCGCAAGTGTTGCCCGACCGCTTCGTCGCCAAGAGCGGCGCGCGCAACCGCGTCGGCAAGATCTTCGTCGACTATCTGCGCAATGGTCGCGGCGCCACCACGGCGGCCGCGTTCTCGGCCCGCGCGCGGCCGGGCCTCGGCGTGTCGATGCCTTGCGCGTGGGACGAGCTGCCCACGCTCACCGCGGGCGACCAGTGGACCATCGTGAACGCGCATGAGCGGCTCGACAGCGGCGACGACCCGTGGGCCGCCTATGCAAAGACGAATCAGACCTTGAGCGGCGCAATGAAGAAATTGGCTCTGTAGGGCCACCTCGAGTTCCAGTACCCGCGTGCTGTGGAAGGGCGCGATCACCTTCGGCCTCGTCCACATCCCGGTGGCGCTGCACGCCGCCACGCAGAGCACCGGCATCGACTTCGACTGGCTCGACAAGCGCACGATGGACCCGGTGGGCTACAAGCGCGTGAACAAGAAGACCGGCAAGGAGGTCGAGCGCGAGCAGATCGTCAAGGGCGTGGCCGTCGAGAAGGAGCACTACGTCGTGGTCACCGACGACGAGATCAAGGCGGCCTACCCGAAGGCCACGCAGACCATCGAGATCGAGCGCTTCGTGCCGGCCGGCGCCATCCCCTTCGTCTACCTCGAGCGGCCCTACTACCTCTCGCCCGCCAACAAGGGCGACAAGGTCTACGCGCTCCTGCGCGAGGCGCTGTTGAAGGCGCAGCGCGTGGCGCTCGCGCGGGTGGTGATCCAGACCAAGCAGCACCTGGCGGTGGTGGTGCCCGATGGGCCGGCGCTGGTGCTCGACCTGCTCAAGGCCAACGGGCTGAAGGAGCGCGAGCTGGAGATGGCGCTGCAGCTCATCGACGACATGAGCGGCGAATGGAAGCCGGACGACTTCCACGATTCCTTCGCCGAGCAGGTGATGGCGCTGGTGCAGATGAAGGTGAAGTCGGGCCAGACGCAGGAGGTGCTGAAGCCCGAGTCGGTGGAAGCGCCGGGCGGATCGGCCGATGTCATCGACCTCACCGCGCTGCTGCAGCGCAGCCTGAAGAAGCCGCCGCACAAGGCCGCGGCTTCCTCCGGCGCGGCGGCTACTGCTCGGCGAACGCGCGCTCGATGACGAAGTCGCCCGGCGTGGAGGTGTTGCCCTCCTTGAAGCCACGGTGCTCGAGGATGTGCTTCAGGTCCTTGAGCATCGCCGGGCTGCCGCAGATCATCACGCGGTCGTGCGCCGGGTCCAGTGCCGGCACGCCGAGGTCGCTGAACAGCTTGCCCGAGTCGATGAGCTCCGTGACGCGGCCGCGGTTGCGGTAGGCCTCGCGCGTGACCGTGGGGTAGTAGCGCAGCTTGCTGGTGACCAGCTCGCCGAGAAATTCGTGGTTCGGCAGGTGCTCGAATGATGTGCTCGAACTTCTCGTACACCTCGGGGTCGCGCACGATGCTCATGAAGGGCGCCAGGCCGGTGCCGGTGGACAGCAGGTACAGCCGCTTGCCCGGCAGCAGATAGTCCACCACCAGCGTGCCGGTGGGCTTGCGGCCGACGACGATGCTGTCGCCCACCTGGATGTGCTGCAGCCGCGAGGTCAGCGGGCCGTCGGGCACCTTGATGCTGAGGAACTCGAGGTGCTCTTCGTAGTTGGCGCTGACGATGGAATAGGCGCGCAGCAGCGGCTTGTTGTTGACCTTCAGGCCGATCATCGTGAAATGGCCGTTGTTGAACCTCAGCGCGGGGTCGCGCGTGGTGGTGAAGGTGAACAGGCGGTCGGTCCAGTGATGCACGCTCAGCACGCGCTCTTCGTTGAAGGCACTCATGGTCGGTCGAAAGGGTGGAACAACAAATCGCACAGCGGCAACGGTTGGGCACCGCAGAGTACGCCGCGTGACGACCCGCAATTGTCGCGCGAGTGACTTACGCGCGGAAAAGCCCCCCAACAAACCCCTTCGGCGGGTGCCGGCGCGCATACTTCCTGCGAGCGCATTCCCAGGAGCCGCCATGTATGCCGCTTGCTATGAACGTGCCGGCCCGGCCGACGAAGTCCTGAGCCTGCGCGAGCTGCCGACACCGGTGCCGCGCGCCGGCGAGGTGCGTGTGCGCATGGCCTGTTCGGGCGTCAATCCGTCGGACGTGAAGACCCGCGCCGGGCTGCGCACGAAGATCCTGCCCTTTGCCCGCATCGTGCCGCACAGCGACGGTGCCGGCACCGTCGACCAGGTCGGCGAAGGCGTCGATCCGGCGCTGCTCGGAGCGCGCGTGTGGCTGTGGAACACCGCCTGGGGCCGCCCCGACGGCACCGCGGCGCAGTACGTGGTGCTGCCGGCGGCGCAGGCGGTGCCACTGCCGGCCGGCGTCGACATGGCCGCCGGAGCCTGCCTGGGCATCCCGGCGATGACGGCTTGCCACGCGCTGGTGGTCGATGGCAGCGTGGAAGGGCAAAGCGTGCTCATCGCGGGCGGCGCCGGCGCGGTCGGCCACTACGCGGTGCAGATGGCCAAGCTGCTCGGCGCGCGCCAGGTGATCGCCACCGTCAGCGGCGAGCACAAGGCGGCGCTGGCGCGCGACGCCGGCGCCGACCTGGTGCTGAATTACCGCACCGATGACCTGGTGAAGCGCTGCGACGAAGCCACCGGCGGGCAGGGGCTGGACCGCATCGTCGAGGTCGACGCCGCGGCGAACCTGCAGCAGGACGTGTCGCTGCTGCGCACCGGCGGGCACATCGTGGTCTACGGCAGCGGCGCGCCGGAGATCACGGTGCCCTTCTTCCCGTCGATCGTGAAGAACGTCGCCTACCGCTTCTTCATCGTCTACAACCTGGACCTGAAGGACCGCGCCACCGCAGTGGAGCTGCTGACACAGTGGCTGGCCGCCGGGCGGCTGCATCACAACATCGCGAAGCGGCTTCCGTTGCAAAGCATCGCCGAGGCGCACAAGCTCGTCGAGCAGGGCGCGGTGGCCGGCAATGTGGTGCTCGATGTGGATACGGTGCCTTGAGCTGACGCCCCGCCTGGGCTATAGATGAAGGAGCAGGGAGGCTCGCCAACCCAGGAGCCCATCATGCTCACCAATTCGCACATGACCACCATTCTTCCGGTGGTGCAAGTAGACCGCGCGCGCAAGTTCTAT
The DNA here is from genome assembly GCA_005884255.1 of Betaproteobacteria bacterium. Taxonomy (GTDB): domain Bacteria; phylum Pseudomonadota; class Gammaproteobacteria; order Burkholderiales; family Burkholderiaceae_C; genus VBDL01. The sequence goes on from VBDL01000164.1 coordinate 10,740, forward strand.
GAAGACAAGCTCGGGCTACAACCCGAAGGCTCGCATGCCGACGGCTCGTTCTGGATGCGCACCAGCGACGGCGGCACGGTGGCGCTGATTCCGCGGCCGGACCGCAAGGCAGCGGAATACACGGCGCTGAGTTTCGAGGTCGGCAATCTCGAAGGCGAAATCCGCGACCTCGAAGGCCGCGGCGTGACCTTCGAGGACTACGACATGCCGGGCCTGAAGACAGTGAACCACATCTTCCGCGCCGAAGACGAACAATGCGCCTGGTTCACCGACACCGAAGGCAACATCCTGTGCCTGCACGAGGAGCTGCGCACGCATTGACCTCTCACGCGCCAGTAAGCGGACACCGCGGTTCCGGCTCCGCCGGCCCGCTGGTGTCGACCCCTCGAGGGGGCGGCCGAAGGCCGTAGGGGGTGGTCAATGCACCCAGGCGCGGAACTCGTCCACCGGGATCGGGCGGCTGATGCAGTAGCCCTGCGCCATGTCACAGCCGAGGGTGGCCAGCTCGTCGAAAGTGCGCTGGTCCTCGACACCCTCGGCGATGACCGACAAATCGAGGTTGTGCGCCAGCTCGATGGTCGAGCGCACGATGATCGCCGAGTCCTTGTTGGTGACCATGTCGCTGACGAAGGAGCGGTCGATCTTGATCGCGTCCACCGGCAGGCGCCGCAGGTACGACAGCGACGAGTAGCCGGTGCCGTAGTCGTCGATCGTCAGCGACACGTCGAGCTTCTTCAGCCGCGTGAGCGTGTCCAGCGCGCCGACCGGGTCCTCCATCAGCGCGCTCTCGGTCAGCTCGAACTCGATCCAGCCCGGGCGTGCGCCCCAGGTGGCAAGCGCGCCGCCGATGCGGTCGAGCAGGCGCGGATCACGCAGGTCGCGCGCCGACAGGTTCACCGACAGCGGCTGCTGCAGACCCTGCTCGCGCCAGGCATAGCTCTGGCGCAGCGCGGCATCGAGCACCCAGTAGGT
>VBDL01000165.1 GCA_005884255.1 Betaproteobacteria bacterium
AGGCGATGCAGGAGAAGGGCCTGGGCACGCCGGCCACGCGCGCGGCCATCATCGAAGGCCTGATCATGGAGAAGTACATGGTGCGCGAGGGTCGCGAGCTGATCCCCACCGCCAAGGCCTTCCAGCTGATGACCTTGCTGCGCGGGCTCGATGTCGAAGACCTGACCAAGCCCGAGCTCACCGGCAACTGGGAGTACCAGCTCGCCGAGATGGAGCACGGCCGCCTGAAGCGCGAGGCCTTCATGGCCGAGATCGCGAAGATGGCCGAGCGCATCGTCAAGAAGGCCAAGGAGTACGACCGCGACACCATCCCCGGCGACTACGCGACGCTGAAGACGCCGTGCCCGAACTGCGGCAGCACGGTGAAGGAGAACTACCGCCGCTTCGCTTGCGAGAAGTGCGAGTTCTCGATCAGCAAGATTCCCGGCGGGCGCAGCTTCGAGCTGGCCGAGGTCGAGGCCTTCCTGCGTGACAAGAAGATCGGCCCGCTCGAAGGCTTTCGCTCCAAGGCCGGCTGGCCGTTCACCGCCGAGCTGCGCCTGGTGTTCGACGCCGAGATCAAGAACTGGAAGCTCGAGTTCGACTTCGGCGACGAGGCCAAGCAGGCTGCCGAGAGCGGCGAGCCGGTGGACTTCTCCGGCCAGGAGAGCCTGGGTTCGTGTCCGAAGTGCCAGGGCCGCGTCTTCGAATACGGCACCAGCTATGTGTGCGAGCACGCGGTGGGCGCGCACGTGACCTGCGACTTCAAGAGCGGCAAGATCATCCTGCAGCAGCCGGTGGCGCGCGAGGAGATGAACAAGCTGCTGCGCGAAGGCAAGACCTCGCTGCTGGAGAACTTCGTCTCCAACAAGACGCGGCGCAAGTTCAAGGCCTACCTCGCCTACGACAAGAAGGAAGGCAAGGTGGTGTTCGAGTTCGAGCCGCGGCCGGCCAAGCCCGCGGCGAAGAAGGTGGCCGCGAAGAAGACCCCGGCCTGATCGCTCATCCTGTGCTTCGGAGGAATCCATGCGAATCCGCACCGCTTCGCTCGCGTCATTGACGCTCGTGGCCTCGCTCGCCCACGCCGCAGGCTTCAAGCTCGAGAGCCCGACCATCAAGCCGGGCAGCAAGCTGAGCGAAGCGCAGGTCTACAACGGCTTCGGCTGCACCGGCAAGAACGTGTCGCCGGCCTTGAAATGGAGCGGCGCGCCGAAGGACGCGAAGAGCTTCGCGCTCACCGTCTACGACCCCGACGCGCCCACCGGCTCGGGCTGGTGGCACTGGGTCGTCTACAACATCCCGGCCGACGTGAAGGAACTGCCCGAGGGCGCCGGCACGATCGAGGGCAAGGGCCTGCCCGCGGGCAGCAAGCAGGCCAAGACCGACTTCGGCGCGCCGGGCTTCGGCGGCGCCTGTCCGCCGCCCGGCGACAAGCCGCACCGCTACATCTTCACCGTCTACGCGCTGAAGACCGACAAGCTCGACATCCCGCCCGAGGGCACGGCCGCGCTGATCGGCTTCACGATCAACGCGAACAAGCTGGCGTCGGCGAGCTTCACCGCGAAGTACGGCCGGGCCAAGTAGCCTAGAAGTAGTAGTTGAAGCGCACGCCCGCGTGGCTGCCGTCGACCTTGCCGCCGCCGTTCGGCCACGTGTACTTCTCGTCGACCCAGCGCAGCGTCGCGCCGAACTGCGGCGTGAAGAAGTATTCGCCTTCGACGACGACACCGGGGTTGCTGCCCAGGTTGGTGCTGCCGATGCTCGACGCGGCGCCCGAGCCGCTGAGCTTCGCGCCGGTGGCCACGCGCAGGCCGCCGCCGACGCGGAACTTGTCGTTCACGTTCCAGAAGCCCAGCAGTTCGATCGGCCAGCGGCTGAAACGCACGTTGCCGTTGCGCGCGTTCGCGGCGTCGACGTGATAGCCCAGGCTGGCCTGGATGGCCAGCGGCGAGCCGGCTTGGCGGTACTCGAAGCCGCCCTTCAGGTCGACCAGGCCGCCGGACTTGATGTCCTGCGTGCTGCCATCGCTGTACGGCACGGTGACCAGCGTCTTGCCGCCGCCTGTGATGGCCATGCCGACGAAGCCGTGGACGTTCGAGGACTGGGCGTGGGCGCCGACGGCTGCCAGCAGCGCGAGCGTGGCGAGGAGGTGCTTCTTCATGAGTATTTTCAAGTGGGTTGTGCGCCGCATCGCCGCGGCGTGCGAATGCTAGAGGCCGCGTCGGCGCGGATGTCGCGCCCTGCCAACAGGGGAGCGTGCACTTGTTGGCGAAGCGAGGCCGCATACGCGGCTATCCTCCGGCCCCATGTCTGTGGCGGTGTTCTTCAAACTGCTGGCCATCTTCGGGGTGGTCGGCCTGGGCTGGTTCGCCGGCCGCATGCGCTGGCTCGGTGACGAGCGCCAGGGCGCCGACCCGGCGCGCACGCTGAGCAACGCGGCCTTCTACATCTTCATTCCCGCGCTGCTGTTCCGCACCACCTCGCGCGTCGACTTCGCGACCTTGCCGTGGGGCCTGCTCGCCGCCTTCTTCGGGCCGGTGCTGCTGATGCTGCTGGGCGTCTACGCGTGGCAGCGCCGGCTGCATCGCGGGCGCGGTCTGCCGGCGGCTGCGCCCAGCGTGCGCGCGATCTCCTGCACCTTCGGCAACACGCTGCAGATCGGCGTGCCGATGGCCTCGGCGCTGTTCGGCGAGGCCGGCCTCGGGCTGCACATCACCCTCATCAGCCTGCATGCACTGACGCTGCTGTCGGTGCTGACCACGCTGGTCGAGCTCGACCTCGCGCGCGCGCAGCGCGGGCAGGCCACCACCCTGCTGCGCACGCTGCGCACCACCGCGCGCAACACCATCATTCACCCGGTGGTGCTGCCGGTGGTCGCGGGCCTCGTGTGGAACGCCACCGGCGTGAAGCTGCCGCCGGTGGCCGACGAGGTGCTGGAGACGCTCGGCACGGCGGTGGTGCCGCTGTGCCTGGTGCTGATCGGCATGTCGCTCGCCTATTACGGCGTGCGCGGCGCGGCACGCAGCGCGGTGATGCTGTCGCTGCTGAAGCTGCTCGCGCTGCCGGCGCTGGTGCTCGGCGTCGCGCACTGGGGCTTCGGCCTCGTCGGCCTGCCGCTGGCGGTGGTGGTGATGGTGGCCGCGTTGCCGGTGGGCAGCAACGCGCTGATTTTTTCGCAACGCTACGAGACGCTGGAGGCCGAGGCCACCGCAGCGATCGTGTTCTCCACCTTTGGCTTCGTCGTCACCGCGCCGCTGTGGCTGGCCGTGCTCGCCTATCTGTCATGACCGATTCGATGTCCGTCGTGCCGGCTGCCGCCGTGCCGCCGGCGGCGCTGTGGGCCGCCTTCAATGCCGCCTTTGCCGACTACCTGATCGGCCCGCCGCAGCTGCCCGAGGCGCAGTGGCCGGCCTTTCTGCGCCGCCAGGGCGTCGTTCGCGCTGATGGGCCGCTTCAGCGACCGCTTCACGCTGCGCACGCGCGTGGCCACCATGGGTGCGCGTCGCGAGACGCGCGGCACCGGCATCGCGCCGCGCTTGCTCGAGCAGGTGATCACGGAAGCACGCGAGCGCGGCGACGCGGCGCTGGAGCTGGAGGTGTTCGCGCAGAACACCGTGGCGCTGCGCCTGTATCGCGCGCACGGCTTCGAGCCGGTGTGCGAGCTGTACGGTTACGAGAGCGCAGCGGTGTCGCCCGAGGACTGGCCGCCGACCCAGCCGCCGTACCAAGTGACGCTGGAGGGCGCCGCCGCGTGGCTGCGCGCGCATGCGGCGCCGGACCTGCCGTTCCAGGTGTCGCCGCCTGCGCTGGATGCGAACGCCACGCCGCCGCTGGTGGCCTGGCGCGCGGGCGATGCGCAGCTCGTGTTCACGGCGCGCGATGCGGCGCATGTGAGCATCGCCAGCCTGTTCGACGCTGGCGCCGCGCAGGCCGATGCGCAACTGCTGCTGCGCGCGCTGCGCGGCCAGTATCCGGCCGCCACCTTGCGCGTGCCGCAGCTGCAACGCCTGGACCTGGGCGGCCGCGCGCTGGAGGCGGTCGGCTTCCAGCGCCTGCCGCTGTACCAGCTGCTGATGCGCCACACGCTGACGTGAGGACTGCGGATTTGGGACAATCAAGCCCATGACCGCTGCCGACATCCACGCGACGATGGACCACCTGGGCGTGGCCGCACGCGCCGCCTCGCGCGCGATGGCCGCCGCGTCCACCGCCGCGAAGAACGCCGCGCTCACCGAGCTGGCGCGCCTGCTGCGCAGCGAGCAAGCCGCGCTGCAGGCCGCGAACGAGAAAGACGTGTCTGTCGCCACCGCCGCCGGCCTGGCCGCGCCGCTGGTCGATCGCCTGAAGCTCACTGACAAGATCATCGACACCGTCGCCGAAGGCTGCGAGCAGATCGCCGCGATGCCCGACCCGATCGGCGAGATCACGAACCTGCGGCGCCGCCCCAGCGGCATCAGCGTGGGCCAGATGCGCGTGCCGCTCGGCGTGTTCGGCATGATCTACGAGAGCCGCCCGAACGTGACGATCGAGGCCGCGTCGCTGGCCATCAAGAGCGGCAACGCCTGCATCCTGCGCGGCGGCTCCGAGGCGATTCACTCGAACGTGGCGCTGGCGCAGCTCGTGCAGCGCGCCCTGCACGCCGCCGGCCTGCCGCCCGATGGCGTGCAGCTGGTGCAGACCACCGACCGCACCGCTGTCGGCCGCCTGATCGCGATGCCGCAGTATGTGGACGTGATCATCCCGCGCGGCGGCAAGAGCCTGATCGAGCGCATCAGCGCCGAGGCCAAGGTGCCGGTGATCAAGCACCTCGATGGCAATTGCCATGTCTACGTCGACGGCGAGGTCGACCTCGATCTCGCGGTGACGGTCACCGACAACGCGAAGACGCAGAAGTACAGCCCCTGCAATGCGGCGGAGTCGCTACTCGTGCACGAGGCGGTGGCGCTGGCCTTCCTCGCGCGCATTGGCGCGGTGTTCGCGGCCAAGGGCGTAGAAATGCGCTGCGATGCGAAGGCGCACGCGCTGCTGAGCAAGGTGAGCGGCACGAAGCTGGCTGATGCCACCGAGGCCGACTGGAGCGAGGAATACCTCGCACCGATCATCAGCGTGAAGGTGGTGGCGAGCCTGGATGAAGCCATCGCGCACATCAACCGCTACGGTTCGCAGCACACCGACGCGATCCTCACGACAAACCACGCGCACGCGATGCGCTTCCTGCGCGAGGTCGATTCGGCCAGCGTGATGGTCAATGCCAGCACGCGCTTTGCCGATGGCTTCGAATATGGGCTCGGCGCCGAGATCGGCATCAGCACCGACAAGTTCCACGCGCGCGGCCCGGTCGGCCTGGAAGGGCTCACGTCGCTGAAGTGGATCGTCCTTGGCCAGGGTGAAATCCGGCAATGAGCGATTCGCGCAGCGCGCTCGTCCTCTTCAGCGGCGGCCAGGACTCCACCGCCTGCCTCGCGTGGGCGCTCGATCGCTACGCGCGCGTCGAGACCATCGGCTTCGACTACGGCCAGCGCCATCGCATCGAGCTCGAATGCCGCGAGCAGGTGCGCGACGAGATCCGCCGGCAGTTCCCGCAATGGGCGCCCAAGCTGGGCGACGACCACCTGCTCGATCTCTCGCTGCTCGGGCAGATCAGCGACACCGCGCTGACCGAGGCGCGCGCCATCGAGCTGCAGGCCAACGGGCTGCCCAACACCTTCGTGCCGGGCCGCAACCTGCTGTTCCTCGCCTTTGCGGCGACCGTGGCCTACCGCCGCACGCTGAGCGTGCTGGTCGGCGGTATGTGCGAGACCGACTACTCCGGCTACCCCGATTGCCGCGACAACACGCTGAAAGCGATGCAGCTCGCGCTGAGCCTCGGGCTGGCCGCACCGATGACGGTGGAGACGCCGCTGATGTTCCTCACCAAGGCGCAGACCTGGGCGCTCACCGCATCGCTCGGCGGCGACACGCTGAACGCGCTGATCGTCGAGCACACGCACACCTGCTACCTCGGCGAGCGCGGCCAGCGCCATGACTGGGGCTATGGCTGTGGCCACTGCCCCGCCTGCAGCCTGCGGCGCGCGGGCTACGAGGCCTTCATCGCGGACCGTCGCGGCTGACGATGGACCTCGCGAGCTGGCTGACCGTCGTGCTCGCCGCCGTGCTGCTGTTCTGGATCATCGGCGCCTACAACCGCTTGGTCGGCCTGCGCAATGCGATCAGCGCGGCGTTCATGCAGGTCGATGAGCAGCTGCGGCGGCGCCAGCAGCTGCTGCAGACGCTGGCCGAAGCGCTGCGGCCGGTGATGGCGGCCGAGCTGTCCACCCTCGATACGCTGGGTGCGGCCGTACAGCAGGTGCAGGCGGCGGCCGATGCGACGCGGCCGCGCGCCTGCTCGGCTGCTGCTGCGGCGTCGCTCGGTGTGGCCGAGAGCGTGCTGTCGTCGGCGCTGGCACGCTGGCTGATGTCCATCGAGCAGCATGAAGAGCTACGCGAGCGCGAGGAGGTGGCGCTGCGCATCGCCGAGCTGCGCGACATCGACATCAAGCTCGGCTTCGCAAGGCAGCTGTTCAACGACGCCAGCCTGCAGTACAACCGTGCGGTGCACCAGTTCCCCACCCGCTTGTTGCGATCGCTGTTCCGCTTTCAGAGCGCGGGCCGCCTGTGAGGACGGGCGTGACGGCAGCCTCGTCCTTGCATCGCCCCTTCATCCCTCGTGATCACCCGCTGGCATGGGTGCTCGGCGCACCACGCGCTTCGGCGCACGACGATCACGTGCGCCAGCGCCGCCTGCAGGCGTTGCACGCCCCCGGCGAGCTGCATGCCGCGGTGCTGGCGCTGCTGCTCACGCCGGGCAGCCGCAGCGAGCTGGAGCACTGGCAGCTGGAGACGCGCGACATCGGTGCCGCTGCGCGCGTGTTCGACGACGTGCAAGGCCTCGCGCGCGCGGAGGCGCTGCCGTGGCTGGAGCTGTTGCTGGAACGGCTGGCGCGCGCGCCGCTGGCGCAGCGCCAGGCGCTGCTGTCGGCTTCGCGCCGTCTGATGGCGGCCGACGGCCAAGTGCGCGCACAAGACCGGCTGCACTGGCTGCTGCTGCGCCATCGGCTGGGTGGCACGCCGCCCGCGCCGGTCAACGGCACCGGGCCGTGCGACAACGAGCTCAGCCTGCTGGGCGCCGCACAGGTGCAGGCCATCGCCGTGTTCAGCGCCTTCCTGTCGGTGATGGTGCCGCTGCCGGAGATGGACGTGCCCATCGATCCCGATGGCGAGCGCTGGTATGCCGCGGTGCTCGCGCACTGGCCGTACCACCAGCCGCTGCTGCCGGCGCGCGAGCTGCCCGATGCCGATGCGACCGGGCGCGCGCTGCGCGTGGTGCAGGCGTTGCCGTGGATGCTGCGCCCGGTGCTCGTGCGCCTGTGGCACGAAGCGGCGCTGGCGTTGAGCGGTGGCCCGTCGCTGCATCCGGAAGCCGCCGACGCGCTGCGCCTGAGCTGCGTGCTGCTCGACTCACCCCTGCCGCCGTGGCTCGCGCGGCAGTACATTGAGCCCGACCGGCGCTGAAGCCGCGGCGAGGAGGTAGGCGATGAGGAGCATTCCGCTGGGATGGGCGCTGCTTGCCTGCGCCGCCGCTGCGCAGGCGCAGAGTGCGCCCGATGCGCGCACGCAGATGAACACACAGGCGCTGGCCGCCACCTGTGCCAACTGCCACGGCACGCAAGGCCGCGCGCTGCCCGGCGCGCCGGTGGCCGGGCTGGCCGGCCGCCCGGCTGACGAGCTGGCCACCCTGCTGCGCGATTTCAAGAGCGGCAAGCGCCCGTCGACCGTGATGCAGCAGCTCGCCAAGGGCTTCAACGACACGCAGATCGATCAGCTCGCGGCGTACTTCGCCGCGCAGCCGCCGGAGCGCCGGGCCGCCCCAAGCCCGGCGGCACCCTCATGGAGGGTGGTCGCGGTACGCCGCGACCGGGTGCTGTCATCCAACTAGAGGAGGCAGCCATGCAAAGACGCGAATGGCTGCAAGCCGCTGCCGCGCTCGGGCTGCTCAACGCCGCGGGCTGTGCCATGACGCCATCGCTGCCGGCGAAGACACGCGTGCTGGTCGTCGGCGGCGGCTATGGTGGCGCGACGGCAGCGAAGTACGTGCGCCTGCTGTCGCAGCAGAAGATCGACGTGGTGCTGGTCGAGCCCGACGCCGGCTTCGTGTCCTGTCCGCTGTCGAACCTGGTCCTCGGCGGCAGCGCCACGCTGACGGACCTCGGCCGCGGCTACGAGGCGCTGTCGCGCCAGCACGGCGTGCGCGTCGTGCGCGACAGCGTGGCGCGCATCGACGCGCCGAAGAAGCAGGCGACGCTCGCCTCGGGCGCCACCATCGGCTACGACAAGCTGGTGCTGTCGCCCGGTGTCGAGCTGATGTGGGACGGCGTTGCCGGGCTGAAGGCGGCCAACGAGCAGGGCCGCATCCTGCAGGCGTGGAAGGCCGGGCCGGAGACCTTGGCCTTGCGCCGCCAGCTCGAGGCGATGCCCGATGGCGGCGTTTACGCCATCACGATTCCCGAGGCGCCGTACCGTTGCCCGCCGGGGCCGTACGAGCGCGCGTGCCAGGTGGCGAGCTACTTCAAGGCTGCCAAGCCGAAGTCCAAGGTGCTGATCCTCGACGCCAACCCGGACGTCACCTCCAAGGGGGCCTTGTTCAAGAAGGTGTGGGCCGAGGCCTATCCCGGCATGGTCGAGTACCGGCCACAGCACAAGGCGGTGGCGGTCGATGCGGCGGCGATGAGCGTCAAGTTCGAGGTGCAGGACGACGTGAAGGCCGACGTGCTGAACGTGCTGCCGCCGATGCGCGCCGGCGCGATCGCGGTGCAGACGGGGTTGGCGAATGCCAACGCGCGCTGGTGCCAGGTGAACTTCCTGAACTTCGAGGCGACCGCGGCGAAGGACATCCAC
>VBDL01000840.1 GCA_005884255.1 Betaproteobacteria bacterium
TGCGCGTCACTGCTGGGCTTGAGCGTCAGGCTGATCGCCTCGCCGCGCGTGAAGCGGGTTTGTGTCGACGCCAGGCGCAGCGTGAGCGCGGCCTTGGCCTTGGCGTCGGCCAGCCGGGCCGGCTGTGGCGGCGGCGGGATCTTGTTGTGGTCGGCACCGAGATAGGCCTTGAAGAAGGCCTCGTCGAGCACGGCTTCGCGGCTCAGGCCCAGCGCGCCGCGGTAGTTCGAGATGGCCTCGTCGATCGCCGGGTTGAACTGGCCGTCGACCGGGCCGTCGTAGAAGGCGCGCTGACGCATCTGGTTCTGGAACCAGCCGATCAGCTCGACGCGGCTGGCCGCCATCGCGTAGTACCAGTCGGCCATCTCGAGCTTGACCTCCTCGCTGGTCTCGGGGCTCGCGCCGAGGCAGCGCCAATACGGCGTCTTCGTCAGCTTGCCCATCAGCTCGATCGCCGCCAGCTCGACCAGGCCGCGCAGCGCCTGCGACTGGCCTTCGGACTTGGCGAACGTCATGCTGTAGTTGACGCCGAACTTGTGATACGCGGCGTCGCCGTCGATGCCCCTGCCGGACTTCAGGATCACCACCGAGTTGCGCGACGTGATGCCGGGCAGCACCGACATGTCCTCGGTCGTCAGTACGGACAGGTCGAGGCCGAGGATCGATGACGCGGCGTCCTTCGCGATGCCGAGGTTGATGAACGGCGAGAAGCCGATGCCGAAGTCCTTCTGGTTGCGGATCACGTTCTCGTCGAATTGCGACACCGAGCCCTTGATGTCGAACTGCGGGATCACGTCGTAGGCGCTTTGCCGCTGCGCCGACGCGAGGAAGCTGATCACGTTGCTCGCGTCCTTGCCGAACGCGTTGACGCGGATCGCGCGGCTGCGCCGCGTCATGTCGGACACCGAGGTGATCAGCATGTCGCGCGTGCCGGCATTGACCTTCTTCGTCTGGTCGAGGATGTCCTCGACCAGCATGCTCACGTCGCGCACGCCGTAGTCGATGAACATGTTGTCCATGCAGCGCAGCGCGCTCGAGAAGCCGGTGATCGTGCGGAACGGCGCCTCCTGCGGGCCGATGCGCGCCGCCTGGGTCTGCTCGATCGTCGGCTTCTGCACCTCCAGCGCCGAGCAGCCGGCGAGCAGCGCCGTCGCCACAGCGAGCGGCATCGCGAGGCGTCGCATGGGGGTCGTTGAGCGTGTCATGGGGACCTCTG
>VBDL01000166.1:0-1144 GCA_005884255.1 Betaproteobacteria bacterium
ACGCACGAGGTCTACCCGAATGGCATCTCGACTTCGCTGCCGTTCGATGTGCAGTTGGCGGCCGTGCGCTCGATGGTCGGGCTGGAGAACGCCCACATCCTGCGCCCCGGTTATGCGATCGAGTACGACTACTTTGACCCGCGGGAGCTGACGAGCAGCTTCGAGACGCGCGCCATCGGCGGGCTGTTCTTTGCCGGGCAGATCAATGGGACGACCGGCTACGAGGAGGCGGCGGCGCAAGGGCTGTTCGCCGGCATCAACGCGGCGCTGCAGGTGCAGGGCCGCGAGCCGTGGTTGCCGCGTCGCGATCAGGCGTACCTCGGCGTGCTGGTCGACGACCTGATCACCAAGGGCGTGACCGAGCCCTATCGCATGTTCACCAGCCGGGCCGAGTTCCGTCTGCAACTGCGCGAGGACAACGCCGACCTGCGGCTGACCGAGGTCGGGCGCGAGCTCGGACTGGTCGACGATGCGCGCTGGACGGTGTTCAACCGCAAGCGCGATGCGCTGGGCCGCGAGAGCGAGCGGCTGCGCTCGACGTGGGTGCATCCGGGCATCCTGCCGGTGGCCGATGCCGAGCGACTGATCGGCAAGGCGATCGAGCGGGAGTACAGCCTGGCCGACCTGCTGCGCAGGCCGGGGATCGGCTTCGATGCGATCGCGGAGGTGGCGCGCATCGCGCGTCCGGAGGCTGCTGTTCCACGTGAAACATTGCGGGCTGAATTGGGTGATGCATTGGCCGACAGCGTGATCGAGCAGGTGGAGATTGCCACCAAGTACGCCGGCTACATCGACAAGCAGGTCGAGGACGTCGAGCGCAGCGCGTCGTACGAGAACCTGCGCCTGCCGGAGGATCTGGACTACGGCCAGGTCACTGCACTGTCGTTCGAGGTGCGGCAAAAGCTCAGCCGGCACCGCCCGCAGACCTTGGGCCAGGCGTCGCGCATTTCCGGCATCACCCCGGCGGCGATCTCGCTACTGCTCGTGCACCTGAAGAAGGGGCGGTTGAAGGCGCCGCCGGCCGCGGCCAACGAACCGGCGTCCCCGCCGGCCGACGCGGCGGCGTGAGGTGAAGCACCCCTACGGCCTTCGGCCGCCCCTCAAGGGGCCGAGCCCGGACACGAACAGTCCCTGCGGACTGTTA
>VBDL01000166.1:1250-7401 GCA_005884255.1 Betaproteobacteria bacterium
GAGCTGGCCGATGCGCTGGAGCGCGACGCGATGGCGCTCGGGCTGACCCTGTCGCCCGAGCAGCGCGACCGGCTGCTGGACTATCTGCAGCTGCTGCTGCGCTGGAACGCCACCTACAACCTGACGGCGGTGCGCGACGCGGACGCGATGCGAACCCAGCATCTGGCCGACTGCCTGGCGGTGGTGCCCGCGCTGCGCCGGCATGTCGGAGACAGGGCCGCGCGTCTGCTCGATGTCGGCAGTGGCGGCGGATTGCCCGGCGTGGTGCTCGCGGTCCTCGTGCCGTCGCTCGACGTCACCTGCGTCGATACCGTCGGCAAGAAGGCGGCTTTTGTGCGTCAGGTCGCGGCGGAGCTGCGCCTGCCGAACCTGCACGCGCAACATGCGCGCGTCGAGCAAATGGCCGGGCATTTCGACGTCATCACGGCGCGCGCCTTTGCGACGCTGGCCGACATCGTTGCGCTGACGCGCGGGCGGCTGGCCGACCGCGGCGTTTGGCTGGCGATGAAAGGCCGGCGGCCGGACGACGAGATCTCCGCGTTGCCTGTCGACGTCGATGTGTTTCACGTGGAACCATTGAGCATCCCGGGCTTGAATGCGGAACGTTGCCTGGTATGGATGCGCCGGCGCGACGGCACCTAGGCCAAACTGCGCTACGCTCGCCGCCACCCATCTCTCACCATCAGGCGTGGTGCTTGCTCAATACACGCCTCAATTCAAAAGCAACCGCATGGCGCGCATCTTCTGCATCGCGAATCAAAAGGGCGGCGTGGGCAAGACCACGACGACTGTCAATCTCGCCGCCGGCTTGGCGCTCGTCGGGCAGCGCGTGCTGGTGGTCGACCTCGACCCGCAGGGCAATGCGACGATGGGATCGGGCGTGGACAAGCGCAAGCTCGACCTGTCGGTCTACGACGTGCTGCTGGAAAGCGCCGGTGTGCGCGACGCCCGGCAGCGCTCGGAGAAGGGTGGCTACGACGTGCTCGGCGCCAACCGCGAGCTGGCCGGCGCCGAGGTCGAGCTGGTCGAACTCGAACACCGCGACAAGCGCCTGCGTCGCGCGCTCGAAGTCGCCGCGGAAGACTACGACTTTGTGCTGGTCGACTGCCCACCCTCCTTGAGCCTGCTGACGCTCAACGGGCTGTGCAGCGCGCACGGCGTGATCGTGCCGATGCAGTGCGAGTACTTCGCGCTCGAAGGGCTGAGCGATCTCGTCAACACCATCAAACAGGTGCACGCCAATCTGAACCGCGATCTGCAGATCATCGGGCTGCTGCGCGTGATGTTCGACCCGCGCATCACCTTGCAGCAGCAGGTCAGCGAGCAGCTGAAGGCGCACTTCGGCGACAAGGTGTTCGACACCGTCATTCCGCGCAACGTGCGGCTCGCCGAGGCGCCGAGCTATGGCCAGCCGGGGGTCGTCTTCGATCCGGCCTCGCGCGGCGCGCAAGCCTTCGTCGAGTTCGCCAAGGAGATGGTGCTGCGCGTCGAGGCGATGGCATGAAGCCGAGCGCTCACTTCCCGACGGAGCTGCTGTCGCGCGTCGAGGACGCAGGGTTGAACGCCAGTGCGCCGCAGGAGCAGCTGCTCATCGATGGCTGGCTTGTGCGCTATTCGCCCGGAAAGGCGCGACGCGCGCGTTGCATCAACGCGATCGCGCCCGGGCACCTGACGCTCACCGAGCGCATCGCGCTGTGCGAGCCGGTGTACGAAGGTGCGGGGCTGCCAATGCTGATGCGCATCGTGCCCTTCAGCGTGCCGGCGGGCCTGGACGATGCGCTGGACATGCTCGGCTGGCGGCGCTTCAACGACACGCGCACGATGGTGCTGGCCGAGCTCAAGCCGCTGCCCACGCCCGCGCCCGGCCATGGCGTGACGATCGAGCCGGTGGACAGTGAGCGCTTCGCCGAAGAGGTCGGTCGGCTGCGCGGCTCGCCGCCGCTGCAGCGCCAGGCGCATGCGCAGCGCCTGGCGCGCGCCCCGGTGCCGCACACGGCACTCATCGTGCGGCGTGATGGCGACGTCGTCGCCTGCGGCCAGATGGCCATCGAGACGAACCTCGTCGGCCTGTACGACATCTTCACCGCCAACGCCGAACGCGGGCGCGGCCTCGGCCGGTTGCTATGCACTCATTTGCTGCAGCGTGCGCACGAACTCGGGGCGCGCTGCGCCTATTTGCAGGTCGACAGCGACAACACGTCAGCGCGTCGCGTCTATCAGAAGCTCGGTTTCGCCGACGGCTACGCCTACCACTACCGCTCCAACGACCCCTCCGCCGAATGAAGGGACCACCCCCTACGGCCTTCGGCCGCCCCCTCAAGGGGGCGACACCAGCGGACCGGCGAAGCCGGCTCCGCGGTGTCCGCTTGGTCGGCTACAGCCCGAGGCCTTCGTCCAGACCCAGGTGCACGTTCATCGACTGCACCGCCGCGCCGCTGGCGCCCTTGCCGAGGTTGTCCAGGCGCGCAATGAGCAGGGCCTGCGTGTCGTTGGCGAACACGAAGAGATCGACGCGGTTGGTGTCGTTGCAGCCCTGCACGTCGAAGAAACCGTCTTCCAGCGTTGCCGGGTCTGACAGCGGCATCACGCGAATGAAGCGCTCGCCGGCGTAGCGCTGCTCGAACACGCCGTGGATCGACGCACCGCTGGTGCCCGGCACGAGCTGGCTGAAGTGCAGCGGCACGCTGACGGCCAGCCCCTTGTAGAAGTCACCGACCACCGGCATGAACAGCGGCGGCGTGACCAGACCGGTATGCGCGGCCATCTCCGGCAGGTGCTTGTGCTTGAGGTTCAGCGCGTAGGGCCGCGGCGACTTCAGGCGCGCATCGCCGCCAGCCTCGTACTGCTCGATCATCTTCTTGCCGCCGCCGGAATAGCCGGTGATCGACGTGGCCGACAACGGCAAGGTGGCCGGCACCACGCCGGCATCGACCAGCGGGCGCAGCAGCAGGATGAAGGCGCTCGCGTGGCAACCCGGGTTGGCGATGCGCTTGCCGGCATGCAGCTTCTCGCGCTGGCTGAGGCACAGCTCGGGGAGGCCGAAGGTCCAGCCCGGCGCGGTGCGGTGCGCGGTACTGGCGTCGATCAGGCAGGTCTTCGGGTTGGTGACCAGCGCCGCGGCCTCGCGCGCCGCAGCGTCGGGCAGGCAGAGGAAGGCCACATCGGCCGCGTTGAGCAGGCGCGCGCGCTCGGCATTGTCCTTGCGCTTGGCCGCATCGATCTTCAGCAGCTCGACATCGCTGCGCTGCGCCAGGTACTCGTGAATGCGCAGCCCGGTGGTCCCTTCCTGACCATCGACGAACACCACATGCTTCATCACTCGCCTCTCACGCACAATCGAACGGGAAAGCGAAGGATAAGGCCAAGCGTGACGACGGGTCATTACAAGGATTTGCGCGTGCTGCTGCTCCCCGGCTGGCTGGATTCCGATGCCGGCCACTGGCAGAGCCGCTGGGAGCGCCGCCATGGTTGGCAGCGCGTGGTGCAGGACGACTGGCAGTGGCCGCGGCGCGGCGACTGGATGATGCGGCTGGACGAAGTGCTGCTCGCGTCGTCGACGCCGGCGCTGCTGGTCGCGCACAGCCTGGGCTGCCAGCTGGTCGCCGCGTGGAGCGCGCACTCCCGGCTGCGCGAGCGCGTGCGCGGCGCGCTGCTCGTCGCGCCGCCGGACGTCGAGCGGGACGACATGCCGCCGCAGCTCTTCTCATGGCAGCCCATCGTGCGCGAGCGGCTGCCGTTTGCAAGCATCGTCGTCACCAGCAGCGATGATCCCTTCTGTGCGCCCGAGCGTGCGGCGCAGATGGCTCAGCAGTGGGGCAGCGAGCTGCATGCGCTCGGCCCGCTCGGCCACATCAACGCCGCCTCGGGCCTGGGCGACTGGCCCGCGGGACTGGCGTTGCTGCAGGGCCTGGCGGAGCCATCGGACACAATCCACGCATGGTGACGAAGAAACCCAAAGGCCTCGGCCTCGGCCTGGAGGCGCTGCTCGGCCCCAAGGTCAGCGACGCGCCGGCCTCGCCGCCGGGCGCGCCGACGAGCCTCAAGCTCACGCAACTGCGCCCGGGCAAGTACCAGCCGCGCACGCGCATGGACGAAGGCTCGCTGTACGAGCTGGCCGAGAGCATCAAGAGCCAAGGGATCATGCAGCCGATCCTCGTGCGCCCGCTGGGCGGCGGCGATGGCGCGGTGCCGGCCTACGAGATCATCGCCGGCGAGCGCCGCGCGCGCGCCGCCAAGCTGGCGGGCCTCGATGAAGTGCCGGTCCTTGTCAAGGAGGTGCCCGACGAGGCGGCCGCCGTGATGGCGCTGATCGAGAACATCCAGCGCGAGGACCTCAACCCGCTGGAAGAAGCGCAGGGCCTGCAGCGCCTGATCAACGAGTTCAACCTCACCCACGAACAGGCGGCGCAAGCGGTGGGCCGCTCGCGCAGCGCTGCCAGCAATCTGCTGCGTTTGCTGCAACTCGCCGAGCCGGTGCAACAGATGCTGATGGCCGGCGACCTCGACATGGGTCACGCGCGCGCGCTGCTCGCGCTCGACCGTGCGCACCAGATCACCACGGCGCATGAAGTGGTGGCCAAGAAGCTGTCGGTGCGCGAGGCGGAGAAGCTCGTCGCGCGTGCGGCCAGCGGCCGCCAGACGCCGCTGCTGCGCGTGAAGGCACCCAAGTCGCGCGACCTGCTGCGGCTGGAGGAGTCGCTGTCGGATGCGCTGACCGCGAAGGTGGAGATCCGCATCACGCGCCGCACCAAACGCGGCGACCAGGGCGAGCTGGCGATCTCCTTCGGCTCGCTCGACGAGCTCAACGGGTTGCTCGACAAGCTCGGCGTGCGCGAGACCTGATCGACGGCCGTGGCCACGGATTTTGTGTTGGCTTTTGCACTCCAATGCGCCAGTGGCCGGCGGGCGACAAGGGGGTTAACAGAAGGGTCAAAACAGGAGCATGATGAGCCCGTGCAGTGCGTGGTGGATCATTCGTCGCGAGGTGCGGCGTCAGCCGTTTGCAGCGGCGCGGCGTTGAGGACGAAACCAAGCACACACACTCGATACGATCTACGATCACTCAGAGGGCACGGTCCTTGCTGTTGCTCAGTGAACGACCTGAATGGAGATCACGCGAACTGGCCGATCGACACACCGCTTCTCGATCCTTCGAGCGGCCACCGATCGGCGATGCTTGATAACGGCTTAGAAGAGGCTGCAGGACACGACACGCTGACGACCGGAAAGCTCTGATGGCGCCCGGGCCTGGAAGGCCGGGACTTCATCAGAACTTCCCAGACGGCGACGGGACCGATCCAACCCGACGCCGCCTTCCTGACTCAGGAGGTCAGCATGGATGTGATCAGCAGTTTCGCCGCCCGCTACGAGCGCACCCGCGAGGAAGAGCTCTCGCTCGAAGAGTACCTCGCCGAGTGCAAGCGCAACCCGCTCGCCTATGCCACCGCAGCCGAGCGCATGCTCAAGGCGATCGGCGAGCCGCAGATGATCGACACGCGCAACGACACGCGGCTGTCGCGCATCTTCGCCAACAAGATCATCAAGGTCTACCCGGCCTTCGCCGAGTTCTACGGCATGGAGGACTCCATCGAGCAGGTGGTGGCCTACTTCCGCCACGGCGCGCAGGGGCTGGAAGAGAAGAAGCAGATCCTCTATCTGCTGGGGCCCGTCGGCGGCGGCAAGAGCTCGATCGCCGAGCGCCTGAAGCAGCTGATGGAGCACGTGCCCTTCTACGCGATCAAGGGCTCGCCGGTGAACGAATCGCCGCTCGGGCTGTTCAGTGCCGATGAAGATGGCCCGATCCTGGAGAAGGAATACGGCATCCCGCGCCGCTACCTGACGCGCATCCTGAGCCCGTGGGCGGTGAAGCGGCTCGATGAGTTCGGCGGCGACATCCGCAAGTTCAGGGTCGTCAAGCGCTATCCGTCGGTGCTCAAGCAGATCGCGGTCAGCAAGACCGAGCCGGGCGACGAGAACAACCAGGACATCTCCGCACTGGTCGGCAAGATCGACATCCGCAAGCTCGAGACCTACGCGCAGGACGACCCCGACGCCTACAGCTACTCCGGCGGCCTGTGCCTCGCGAACCAGGGCCTGCTGGAATTCGTCGAGATGTTCAAGGCGCCGATCAAGGTGCTGCACCCGCTGCTCA
>VBDL01000095.1 GCA_005884255.1 Betaproteobacteria bacterium
CTTGTGCAGCAGCTCGACAAGCATGATGCGCTCGCCTTCGGAGAGACTGGCGAACGCCTTCTGCTCACCCGCCAGCACCCGCTCGGTCGCTTTCGCGACCAGCGCCGCGCCGCGCGCCGTCAGGCCCAGATGCAGCGCCCGCTTGTCTGTCTCGCTGCGACGCCGCACGACCCACCCCTGCGCTTCGAGCCGGTCCACCCACATCGTGATGTTCGGCGCGGTGACGGCCAGCGCCTTGGCCAGTTGCGCCGGTGACCCACCCGGGTTTTGGTCAATCAAGGAAAGGATCGTGAACTCAACGGGGCGAAGTCCGAAGGGCTCTCCTACGGCCTGTGTGTAGACCGCCGTCGTCGCGATCGCGGCCTGCGCCAGCTGGTAGCCCAGGACGCGATGCAGCTGCGCTTCGACCAGGTGGCCAGCCGGCGTGGCGTCGCTTCGAGGGGGAGCTTTGCTGCGCATGAAGGCCGACATGGTTTAGGAACTGAGGCATTTTGACATTGCCGGGCCCGCCACCACCGTGCGGTTTCTGCCCGCGCCCTTCGCAACGTAGAGCGCCTCGTCCGCGCGACTGACCACCTGTTCGATGCTGTCTTCGGCGACAAACTCGGCGACGCCGGCCGACACCGTCACCTTCAGTCCGGGCGCGATGCACTCCCAGTCATGGGCCTCGACGGCTTGCCGAACGCGCTCGGTCGCGATTCTCGCCACATCGCTCGTGGTGCTCGGTGCCAGCAGCAGCATGAACTCCTCGCCACCGTAGCGCGCGAAGCGGTCGGTCATGCGAATGCCCGCCGCAGCCACCGCAGAAAATGCCCTGAGGACCGCATCGCCGGTCTGATGGCCGAAACGGTCATTGACCGCCTTGAAGTGATCGATGTCCAGCAGCGCAATGCAGAAGGACTGGCCCGTGCGCTGCGCCCGGGCTCGTTCCTCGGTGAGCAGCTGCAAGAAAGAGCGGCGATTGAGCGCGCCGGTCAGCTCATCGTGGCTCGCGAGCTCCTGAATCCGTTCGAGCGAAGCGGAGAGCTGCTTGTTTCTCTCGGACAGCTGTGTTCGCAACGAACTGAACTGCGTACCGATGGCGGTCAGTTGCCGGGTGCACAGGAAGAAGAACAACCACAGGATGGCGATCGAAGCGTCCGAGGTGCCGAAGTGCCCGAGCCGCCCGCGCGACGCGAACAGCGCCACCGCGCTGGCCGTCCCGAGAAGCAGCCACGCGAACGTGAACTGGCGCGAGCTGAAGCTCATCATCGCGAAGTTGTAGGTGACCAGAACGGCGACTAGGAACAGCACCCACAACTTCGGCGCCAGCACGAGGAATGCCAACTGAACGACGATGCTCGTCGCGATCTGCGGCAGCAGCAGGCCGGGGTCCTTCAAGCGCAGGTTCCATCCGCGCCAGATCACCAGCGCGAACAGGGCACTGGACCCGGCACCGACCAGGAAGAACTGCCACGCGGCACTCCACGCCACCTCGCCGGCCCAGGCAAACAGCCCGATGATCAACGACTGCAAGGAGGTGTTGGCCACCGACAGCAGCGTCATCTTCAGTCGATGGCGCTGAAGCTTGGCTTCCCGGTCCGCTGCGGCGATCTGCATGGAAGCAGTATCCGACTTCAACCCGCGATGCCTGCAGCCGGCGGGTCATGCATTTGATCCAGGCCGGCGGTGCGTCAGTTCGCCGCCGGGGCGCTGTCGAGCCGCAGGAGGCGCATGGCGTTGCCTTTGAGGATGCCCGGCAGCACGTCGGGCTTGAAGCCCACGTCAGCCACGTCCTTCAGCCAGCGGTCCGGCGTGATCAGCGGAAAGTCGCTGCCGAACAGCACGCGGTCCTTCAGCAGCGTGTTGGCGTATTGCACCAGCTGCTGAGGAAAGTACTTCGGGCTCCAGCCCGACAGATCGATCCAGATGTTGGGCTTGTGCATCGCCAGCGAAATGGCTTCGTCCTGCCACGGCCAGCTCGGATGCGCCACGACGATCTGCATGTCGGGGAACGCGATCGCCACGTCCTCCAGCAGCATCGGGTTGGAGTTCTGCAGGCGCAGGCCGCCGCCGCAGCGCATGCCCGAGCCGATGCCGGAGTGGCCGCTGTGGAAGATCGCGGGCAGCTTGAATTCGTTGATCACCTCGTAGATCGGCCAGGCCATGCGATCCTGCGGCTCGAAGCCCTGGACGGTGGGGTGGAACTTGAAGCCCTTGACGCCGAGTTCCTCGATCAGACGGCGCGCCTCGCGTGCGCCCATCTTGCCCTTGTGCGGGTCGATGCTGCCGAAGGCGATCATGATGTCGCTGTTGGCCAGCGCCGCTTCGGCGATCTCTTCGTTGGTGATGCGGCGCCGCCCGAGCTGGGCCTCGGCGTCCACGGTGAAGTTCACGAAGCCGATCTTGCGCTCGCGGTAGTACGCCAGCGTCTCGTCCATGGTGGGGCGGCGGCTGGAGCGGAAGTACTTGTCGGCAGCGCGGTCGAATTCCTCGCCGTAGTTGTCGAACGGGTTGCGGCACGACACCTCGAGGTGTGTGTGGAAATCGATGGCGATCAGGTCGTCGGTGTTCATGCGGTGCTCGCGAGGTGCGATGACGGGGTCATCGTGGCGGCTGCAGAGGCCGTGCAGGGGGCTGGCGCCGTGCGGGCGGTGCCGAGGTAGGTTTCGATGACGCGCGCATCACTGGCGAGCTCGCGCGCCGGCCCTTGCAGCACCAGGTCGCCGATCTCGAGCACGTAGCCATGATCGGCCACCTCGAGCGCCGCGCGCGCGTTCTGCTCGACGAGCAGGATCGTCACGCCGGTGGCACGCAGGCGGTCGACGATCGCAAAAATCTCGCGCACGATCAGCGGCGCGAGACCGAGGCTCGGTTCGTCGAGCATCAGGAGCTTCGGCTGGCTCATCAGCGCGCGGCCGATCGCCAGCATCTGGCGCTCGCCGCCCGACAGCGTGCCCGCCTGCTGCGCTCGCCGCTCGTTCAGGCGCGGGAACAGCTCGTACACCTGCGCCAGCGTGTCGCGCCAGTTCGGCATCTTCAGCCGCTTGGGCCGCCAGGCGCCGAGCAGCAGGTTGTCTTCGACCGACATCGTCGAGAACAGCTCGCGCCTTTCGGGCACCAGCGCGATGCCGCGCATCACGCGCTGCTCCAGGCTCAGGTGCGACACGTCTTCGCCCGCATGCCGCAGGCCGCCGCGCATCGGCAGCACGCCCATCAGCGCGTTCAGCAGCGTCGACTTGCCGGCGCCGTTGGGGCCGATCACGGTGACGACGCTGCCTGCGTCGGCCTTCAGCGTGAGCCCGCGCAGCACCTCGGCCTTGCCGTAGCCGGCGTGCAGATCCTTGATGTCGAGGAGAGTCGTCATGTCAATGTTCCGTGCCGAGATAGGCGGCGCGCACCGCGGGGCTCGCTTGCACTTCGGCCGGCGTGCCTTCGATGAGCTTGGTGCCGAACTCCATCACGACGATGCGATCGGTCAGGCTCATCACGAAGTCCATGTCATGCTCGACCAGCAGCAGGCTCAAGCCCGAGGCCTTCAATTGCCGCAGCACCGCGGCCAGCGCCTGCTTCTCCTTGTGGCGCAGGCCGGCGGCGGGCTCGTCGAGCAGCAGCAGCGACGGGTCGCCGGCGAGCGAGCGCGCAATCTCGACCAGCCGCTGCGGACCGAGCGCCAGGTTGCCGGCCAGCTCGTGCATCTGCTCGCCGAGCCCGATGCGCTGCAGCTGGGCTTCGGCCTCCTTCAGCGCCCGCCGCTCCTCGGCGCGATCGAGTCGCAGCATCGCGCGCAGCGTGCCGCTGTGCGAGCGCAGGTAGCCGCCGAGCGCGACGTTCTCGAGCACCGTCATCTCGGGCACCAGCTTCGCGTGCTGGAAGGTGCGCGACAACCCGCGCTGCGCAACCTCGCGCGACGGCAGGCCGCTGATGCGCTCGCCGCGCAACGACACGTCGCCCGACGTGAGCGGCAGCAGCCCGGAGATCAGCCCGAAGGTGGTCGACTTGCCGGCACCATTGGGGCCGATCAGGCCGACGATCTCGCCGGCGCGGATCGTGAAGCTCACGTCGTTCACCGCGACCAGGCCGCCGAAGGCCTTGCGCAGCTCGCGCACGTCGAGCAGCACCTCGCCGCGCTTCGGCTTCGGTCGCTGCTCCATCGGTGGTGCGCCGGCCCAGTCGCGCGGGCGGCGGCGCGCCGGCAACAGCGCGTCGAAAAGCGGCCACAGGCCCTTGGGCGCGAACTTCAGCACCATGACGAGCATGACGCCGAAGACGATCATCTCGTAGTTGCCGCTGGTGCCCAGCAGCCGAGGCAGCAGCACCTGCAGCTGGTCTTCGATCAGCTTCACCACGGCGGCGCCGGTGAACGCGCCCCACACGCTGCCGACGCCGCCGACCACCGCCATGAACAGGTACTCGATGCCGAGCTTCAGGCCGAACGGCGACGGGTTGACGGTGCGCTGCAGATGCGCGAACAGCCAGCCCGACAGCGACGCCAGCAGCGCGGCGGTCAGGAACATCACGACCTTGTAGCGGAAGGTCGAGGCGCCCATCGCCTCGGGCATCGTCACGCCGCCGCCACGGTTCGCGTTGAGCGCGCGCATCACGCGGCCCGGGCGCGAATCGAGCAGGTGAATGATGGCCAGCGCCGCCACCAGCGCCGTGCCCCAGATCAGGTAGTAGATGCGCCGGCCCTCGCGAAAGCTGAAGTCGCCGATCTCGATGGCCGGCACGCCGAGCAGCCCGTCGTACTTGCCCAGTGCGTCGAGGTTGCCCATCGTGTAGTACAGCGCCAGGCACCACGCGATGGTGGCCAGCGGCAGGTAGTGGCCGGACATGCGCAGCGTGACCCAGCCCAGCACCAGCGCGACGGCGGCGGTGAGCGCGAGGCCGAGCAGCAAGCCGAGCCACGGCGACGCGCCGTACGTCGTGGTGAGGTAGGCCGAGGCGTAGGCGCCGATGCCGACGAAGGCCGCCTGGCCGAACGACGTGAGCCCGCCGACGCCCGTGAGCAGTACCAGTCCGAGCGAGACGATCGCATACAGCCCGATGTAGTTGAGCTGCGTAATCCAGAACTCGGGCAAGGGCAGCAGCGGCAGCGCGGCGAGCACAGCGACGAACAGCGCGAGCGCGATGCTGCGCGGGTCCGACCAAGCGGACACCGCGGATCCGGCTTCGCCGGTCCGCTGGTGTCGCCCCATCGAGGGGGCGGCGCCGAAGGCGCTTCGGGGGTGGTGGTTCATTCAATGTTCCTCGCGGTGCGTGTCGGTGAACGACCGCCATAACAGCACCGGCAGGATCGCGGTGAAGACGATCACCTCCTTGAAGGCGCTGGCCCAGAACGAGCCGAACGATTCGAGCACCCCCACCGCCATCGCGCCCGCGAAAGCGGCCGGGAAGCTCGCGAGTCCGGCGAACACCGCGGCAACGAAGCCCTTCAGGCCGACGAGGAAGCCGGTGTCGTAGAACACGGTCGTCGTCGGGCCGATCAGCAGGCCTGACAGTGCGCCGACGAAGGCCGCCAAGGTGAAGCTCAGGCGTCCGGCACCGTCGGTCGAGATGCCCATCAGCCGTGCGCCGTTGCGGTTGACCGCGGTGGCGAGCAGCGCCTTACCCTGCAGCGTGCGGCCGAAGAACACGAACAGCAGCGCGATCAGTGCGAGCGTGATCGCGAACACGATCAGCGCCTGGCCCGACAGCGTGAGCGCGCCGACATGGAAGCGTGCCTCCCAGAACGGCGGCGTGCGGTAGCCCTCGGCGCCGAAGAAGAGCAAGCCGAGGCCGGTGAGCGCGAAGTGCACGCCGACCGAACACCAGCGGCCCCATCGGCGTGACGAGCGCCAGCGTCAGCAGCGCTTGCACCAGCAACGGGGCTTTCAGTGGCGCGATCCAGATGGCGAGGAGCGAGACGGCCACCGGAAACACCAGCCCGCGCAGCGCCTCGAACAGCACGCGGCCAGCCGGCCGCTTGTCGCGCAGGCCGTTGGCCCCATCGACCAGCGCGGCCAGCAGCGCCATCGCGAGCAGCAGCCACACGGTGCCCGGCACCTCGCCGGTCTGGAACAGGGCGAGCGTCAGTGCGCCGAACGCGACGAACTCGCCTTGCGGGAGCAAGATCACCCGCGTGACCGAGAACACCAGCACGATGGCGATGGCCACCAGTGCGTAGACCGCGCCATTGGTCACGCCGTCGAGAGCGAGGATGCTCGTGATGCCGAGATCCATGGCGGCCTCAGTCGATCTTCCAGTCGCCGTCGACGACCTTGAGCATCACCGGCGTCTTGTTGGTGTAGCCCCAGTGGTCGTCCTTCGTCCAGTTCATGATGCCGTGCGCGAGGACGGTCTGGCCCATGTTCTCGATCGCGTCGCGCAGCGCAGCGCGGAACTCCTTGGTGCCCGGCTTGGCCTTCTTCAGGGCCACCGGCAGCGCCTTCTCGAGCACGATCAGCGCGTCATAAGCGTGGCCGGCGAACTGGTTGCGAGAACCGGCGCCGTAAGCCTTCTCGTACTTCTGCACGAAGTCGACGGCCGCCTGTTTGGACAGGTGGCTGTCGGGCAGCTGCTCGGCGATCACCGCCGGGCCGGAGACCACGAACACGCCTTCGACGTCCTTGCCGCCGATGCGCATCAGGTCGCGCGTGGCGGCCGCGTGCGTCTCGTAGATCTTGCCCTTGTAGCCGCGCTCGACGAGCGCCTTCACCGGCATCGCGGCGCCGCTGCCCGATGCGACGACGAGAATGGCATCG
>VBDL01000096.1 GCA_005884255.1 Betaproteobacteria bacterium
TCGGATCCGTCGCGTCGTCGAGGATGATGAGGTTGAGCTTCTCGCCGGCCACCGTCGCCGGCCACAGCTTGAACTGCTTCTGCATCGGAATGCCGAGGCCCGACGCGGGGCCGGTCAGCGGCAGGCTGATGCCGATGTTGACGTCGGCATGAACCGGCGCGCAGAACGCGGCGATCGTGGCGACGGCGGCGATGGCGCGGAGGGTGTGGGATTTCACGTGTCGTGTCTCCTGATGGAAGGGCCGGTCATCGGGGCGCCATGCGCAGAGCCCCGTCGAGCCGGATGACTTCGCCGTTGAGTGAGCCGTTCTCGACGATGCTGGCGGCAAGGTGGGCGAACTCTTCGGGCCTGCCCAGCCGCCTCGGGAACGGGATGCTCGCTGCCAGCGAGGCCTGCACCGTCTGCGCCAACTTGTGCAGCAGCGGCGTGAGGAACAGGCCGGGGGCGATGGTGGTGACGCGAACGCCGTGCTGGGCCAGGTCGCGCGCCAGCGGCAGCGTCATCGACACGATGCCGCCCTTGGAGGCCGCATAGGCTTCCTGGCCGACCTGCCCGTCGAAGGCGGCCACGGAAGCGGTGTTCACGATCACGCCACGCTCGTCGTCTTCGAGCGGGTCGAGCGCGGCGATCTGCGCGGCGGCCAGGCGGATCACGTTGTAGGTGCCGACCAGGTTGATCTCCACCACGCGGCGGAAGTCCTCCAGCGGTGCCGGGCGGCCGTCCTTGCCGATGACGCGCTTGGCGCCGCCGATGCCGGCCACGTTGAACACGAGCCGCGCGGGGCCGTGCTGCTCCCGCGCCGTTGCGAGGGCGGTCTCGACGCTGTCGGAACAGGTGATGTCGCAGGCGACAGCGAGGCCGCCGATCTCTTCGGCGACAGACGCTGCAGCGCTCGCGTTGACATCGAGCACGGCGACGCGGGCGCCGCGGCGGCGCAATTCGCGCGCCGTCGCGGCGCCCAGCCCCGAGCCCCCTCCAGTGACTATGGCCGAGTGGCCTTCGATCTTCATGACAATCCTTTGTGCGAGCGATCAGGCCGACTTCTTCGGCAGGATGAGGTGGGGCGCGGTGCCGCCGTACATCGCATCGAGAGCGAGCCCTTGTCGGTCACCTCGCCCGCATCGATGGCTGGGCGGTCCGCCAGCACGAGCGCGCGCGCGATGCGGCTGGCGCTGCCGGTGCCGGTGTGCCACAGCCCGTCGACGAGGGCCTGGAACGCGGCCTGCACCGTCGGGTGGCCGACCACGTCCGCGGCGCTGGCCTCGCCGGGCAGGCCGGCCAGCACGCGGCAATCGTCAAGGCGGGGGACCACGAGCAGGCCGATGTCGTCCTGGTTGAGTCCGGCGAGCACGCAGTCCTGCACCAGCGGCGCGCCCATCGCGATGACCTTGGCGCGCAGCGGGCCGACGCTGACGAAGGTGCCGCTGGAGAGCTTGAAATCTTCGGCCAGCCGGCCATCGAAGACCAGTCCGCGCCCGGGCCGTTGCGGGTCGACGAAGCGCACGGCGTCGCCGCTGCGATAGAAGCCCTCGTCGTCGAAGGCCTCGGCGGTGGCCTTCGGGTTGCGCCAGTAGCCGGGCATCACGTGGGGGCCGCGGAAGCGCACCTCGGTCTTGTCGTCGACCGGCACCAGCTTGACCTCGACACCCGGTGCCGGCAAGCCGATGAAGCCGGCCTGGATGTCCGTGCCCACGGCGAAGGTGCAGCTCGGCGCAGTCTCGGTCATGCCGAGCCCGGTGATCACGCGCACGCGGCTTCCGAGGGTCTCTTCGGCGTGGCGGTCGAGCTTGTCCCACACCGCCTGCGCCAGCCCGGCGCCGGCGAACATGAAGGCCTTCACGCGCTTGAACAGCGATTTGCGCAGCTCGGCATCGCTGTCCATCGCGCGAGCGATCTCTTCGAAGCCCTTGGGCACGTTGAAGTAGATCGTCGGCGAGATCTCGCGCAGGTTGCGCAAGGTGTCGGCCATGCCCTTGGGCGTGGGCTTGCCCTCGTCGATGTAGAGCGTGCCGCCGTTGTAGAGCACGAGGCCGACGTTGTGGTTGCCGCCGAAGGTGTGGTTCCAGGGCAGCCAGTCCACCAGCACCGGCGGTTCGTCGGCCAGGAAGGCGAGGCACTGCCGCAGCATCTGCTGGTTGGCGCAGAGCATGCGATGGGTGTTGACCACGCCCTTGGGGTCCTTCGTGGAGCCGGACGTGAAGAGGAACTTGACGATCGTGTCGGGGTTCGTTTCGGCGTGCGCCGCGTCGACCTCCGGTCCCGGTGCGGCGGCCAGCAGCGCGGAGAAGGGCGTGGCTGCGCGATCAGGCAGGCTGCCCTCGGTGAGCACCACCTCGACGTGCGCAGGCAATGCCGCCGCGATGGCCTTGGCGAAGGACGCATCGCTCGCGAACACCAGCCCCGGCGTGACGGTGCCGAGCACATGCTTGAGCTTGGCGTGGTCGGACGACATCAGCGAGTACGCCGGCGACACCGGCGTGTAGGGGATGCCGGCCCACATCGCGCCCAGGGCCAGCGTCAGGTGCTCGATGTCGTTGTCGGAGAGGATGGCCACGGGCCGCTCTGCCGTCAGGCCGCGCTGCAGCAAGGCCTGGCCGACACGCCGCGCCCGGTCGAGCATCTCGCCGTAGCTGACGTGCTGCCAGCCTCCGCTGGCGTCGCGCTTGGCGACGAACGTGCGGTCGGGCGCCTCGCGCGCCCAGTGCTCGAGGCGATCAGTGAGGCGTGTGGGGTAGGGGCCCAGCGCTTCGGTCGAGCGCAACAGCAGCGTGCCATCGGCACGCGTCTCGACCTCGGCCAACAGGCAGCCGCCGACGCGGACGTCGCGGTAACGCGCGGGCGCGACGACGGCGCTCATGCCGTCCTCACCTTGCCGGCCCGGCCATCGAGGAACGCCCGCATGCGCCCCTTGGCGGCGTCGTCACCCTGCGCGATCGCCGACATCAGCGACTCGACGAGCAAGCCATCCGACTGCGACATGTCGGCGATGCGTGGCAACGCGTGCATCACCGCGAAATTGGACAAGGGCGCATTCGTGGCCACCTTGCGGGCCAGTTCGAGCGCCGTGCGCAGGCCGAGCCCCTGCGGCACCAGGTACTGCGAGATGCCGAGCTGCTGGCCCTCGTCGGCGGTGAGCACGCGGCCCGTGAGCATCATGTCGGTCATGCACGGCACGCCGACCAGGCGCGGAATGCGGGCCGACCCGCCGCCGCCGACGAACAGGCCGCGCTGTCCCTCGGGCAAGGCGTAGAACGCCGTCTCCTCGGCCACGCGGATGTGCGCGGCGCTCGCCAGCTCCAGGCCGCCGCCGACGACTGCGCCGTGCAGCACCGCGATCACCGGCACGCGGCCGAACTGCACCTGCTCGAAGGCCGCATGCCAGGTGCGCGAGTGCACGATGCCGCCGGCGACGTCGCGCTCACTCATTTCGCCCAGATCGAGGCCGGCGCAGAAGTGATCCCCTTCGCCGCTGAGCACCACCGCCTTCGTCGTTTCCGGCAGCTCGGTGAAGGCCCGCCGCAGCAGTTCGATCAGCGTGTCGCTGAGTGCATTTCGCTTGGCCGGGCGGTGCAGCCGGATGTGCGTGACGGACTGGTCATGGACGACGCTGAGCAGGTCCGCCTGCGGGGTCGTTCGGGCCTGATCCATGACGGTTGTTGGCATGAGGGTGCTCCTTGAAGATAGTTAAGTGTA